>JANNMK010000033.1:0-2922 GCA_031397785.1 Sphingomonas sp.
GGCCTGCCCGGCGCGATCGTCCCCGCCAACGGCATGGAGCTCAAGGTTTCTGCCATCCGCGGCGTGGAATCGAACGGCATGATGTGTTCGACGCGAGAGCTGGAACTCGGCGAAGAGCATGACGGCATCATCGAACTCGCGTTCGACGAGCCTGGCGATGCCCCCATCGGCATGGCCTTTGCCGACTATGCCGCGATGGGCGATGCGGTCATCGACGTGTCGATCACACCGAACCGTCAGGATTGCATGGGTGTGCGCGGCATTGCGCGCGATCTCAGCGCAGCGGGCTTGGGCACGCTCAAGCCGCTGACAATTCCGCAAGTGACGAGTGACAAGCCATGCGCCGTTGCAATTCGCACCGACGATCCCGAGGGCTGCCCCGCTTTCTACGGCCGCACCATCCATGGCGTAACCAACGGCGCATCGCCCGACTGGATGCAGCGCCGCCTGAAATCGGTCGGCCAGCGCCCGATTTCGGCGCTCGTCGACATCACCAACTATGTCATGCTCGATCTTGGCCGTCCCAGCCACGCCTATGATTTGGCACAGTTGCACGGCGCGGTTGTCGCCCGCAAAGCGCTCGAGGGAGAAATCGCCCATGCGCTGAATGGCAAACACTATGAACTGGCGGACACCATGACCGTGATTGCCGATGACCACAGCGTCCACGACATCGCCGGGATCATGGGTGGCGCTCATTCGGGGTGCTCCGAGACCACCACCGATGTCCTGCTCGAAGTCGCCTATTTCACGCCAGAACGGATCGCGCTGACCGGACAGGCGCTCAGCCTGACCAGCGATGCGAGGCAGCGCTTCGAACGCGGCGTCGATCCGGCCTTCCTCGACGACGCCACCGCGATCATCACCGCGCTGATCCTCGAGCATTGCGGCGGCGCCGCATCGCAAGTGACGCGAGCCGGGAAGCCGCCTGTCGAGCGCAAGGCCATCGCCTATGATCCTGCCTGCTGCGCCACGCTCGGCGGCATCGACATACCGGTAGAGCGACAGACCGAAATATTGGAATCGCTCGGATTTGACGTCGCACCGGACTGTACCGTCACCGTCCCTACATGGCGTCGTGACGTCGATGGCCCCGCCGATCTGGTCGAGGAAGTGACGCGGATCATCGGCTTCGATGCGATTGAGTCCACGCCGCTCCCGGGCGATGTCGGTGTCGCCAAGCCGACCGCGACAGCGCAGCAACTGGTCGAGCGAAAGGTCCGCCGCGCCGCCGCCGCCGCCGGCTTCCACGAAGCGGTAACCTGGAGCTTCATCTCCGAAGCCGATGCAGCACGGGTCGGTGGCGGCACATGGACGCTCGCCAATCCGATCAGCGAAGACATGAAGGTCATGCGCCCCTCGCTGCTGCCCGGTCTGCTCGCCGCCGCGGCACGCAACGGCAATCGCGGCGCGAAATCGGTCCGCCTGTTCGAACTCGGCCGCCGTTATTTCGCCGATGCCGAGCGAGCGACAATCGCGGTGGTGATGGCGGGCGACAAATCCGACCGCTCATGGGCCGCCGGCAAATCGACCCGTTTCGACGCCTTCGACGGTAAAGCCGCCGCGCTCACCCTGCTCGAAGCCGCCGGTGCCCCTGTCGACCGCCTGATGGTCATGCCGGTCGATGGCGCAGACGGCATCTGGCACCCCGGCCAGTCCGGCACGCTTCGGCTCGGCCCCAAAACCGTCCTCGCCGAATTCGGCGCGCTGCATCCGTCGCTGACCAAGGCGTTCGACGTCGATGGCACCGTCGTCGCGGCGCAAGTCTTCCTCGACGCGCTCCCCGCCAAACGCAGCGCCTCGCCAGTCCGCGACGCCTTCACCCCGCCCGCTTTGCAATCGGTAACCCGCGATTTCGCCTTCCTTGTCCCTGAAACCCTGGCGGCGGGCGATCTCGTGCGCGGTATTCGCGGCGCGGATAAGGCCAGCATCGCCGCCGCGCGGTTGTTTGACCGGTTCAAGAAAGACGGCCAGATCAGCCTCGCCGTCGAGGTCACCCTGCAACCCGGCGACAAGAGTTTCACGGAGGCCGACTTGAAGGCGATCAGTGACCGGATCGTCGCCGTCGCCGCTAAGCTGGGGGCGGTGCTCCGCACTTAGCCCTCTCCCCTTAAGGGGAGAGGGTTGGGACAGGGGGACGCCGACTGGCACTGCCCTGTCCGGACAGCCCCGCCCCCCGACCCCTCCCCTGAAGGGGAGGGGAGAAAGACCATCATGACCCTCAACCGCCGCACCTTCGCCATCATCGCCCACCCCGACGCGGGCAAGACCACGCTCACCGAACACCTGCTCACGCAAGGCGGCGCGGTGCATCTGGCGGGTGAGGTCAAGGCGCGCGGCCAGGCGCGGCGGGCGCGCTCCGACTGGATGAAGATCGAGCAGCAGCGCGGTATCTCGGTCACATCCAGCGTGATGACCTTCGAAAAGGACGGACTCGTCTTCAACCTGCTCGATACGCCGGGGCATGAGGATTTTAGCGAAGACACCTACCGCACGCTCACCGCCGTCGACAGCGCGATCATGGTGATCGACGCGGCCAAGGGTACCGAGCCGCAAACCCGCAAGCTGTTCGAAGTCTGCCGCCTGCGCTCGGTGCCGATCATCACCTTCGTCAACAAAATCGACCGCGAAGGCCGCGACGCCTTCTAAACCCTTGACGAGGTCGCCGATGCGCTCGCGCTCGATGTCGTGCCGATGAACTGGCCGGTCGGCATGGGCGGCGAGTTCGAGGGGCTCTATGATTTCGCCAGCGGTCGCCTCTCCAAACCATCGGGCGACAGCAAGCTGTGCGGCGACGATGTCTCCTTCCACAGCGGCGTCGATGATCCCGCGCTCGCCGGACGACTAACCCCTGAAGGCCACGCCCGCCTGCTGGCGGAGGCCGAACTGGCACAGGCCGGCTATCCCACCTTGGATGTCGAG
>JANNMK010000114.1:0-2820 GCA_031397785.1 Sphingomonas sp.
GCACCGCCCTTTGCGTCCTCTGCGCCGAAGTAAAGACGGGCAATGCGCGCATGAATGATAGCGCCGGCACACATCGCACAGGGTTCCAGCGTCACCCACAGGTCGCATCCGATTAGCCGATCGTCATCCAGTGCAAGCGCAGCGGCGCGGATCGCCTGCAGTTCGGCATGCGCCGTCGGATCGTTCAGCCGGCGAGGGCTGTTCGCGCCTTCACCTATGATGATGCCATCCTTGACGACAACGGCGCCGACGGGCACTTCGCCGGAGTCGGCAGCAGCGCGGGCGAGCAACAGAGCGCGTGCCATGAAGGGGGAAGCGGGAAAACCTGCCATTGCGCAAGCCTTATCGCGGCTTGCCCTGCTTGTCGCGCTTGACGAATCTCTCACACCCCGTTAGGCGCGCAACCTTTCCGGCACACTCATCCATTGCCGTTTAGCCAAGGGTTTATCGACATGTCGCGCATCTGCGAACTGACCGGCAAGGGCCGTCAGGTGGGACACAATGTTTCCCACGCCAACAACAAGACCAAGCGCACGTTCCTGCCGAACCTGCACAATGTCACGCTGATCTCCGATACCATGGGGCAAAGCTACAAATTGCGCGTGTCGACCAACGGCTTGCGATCTGTCGAGCATAATGGCGGGTTGGACAACTGGCTGGTCAAGACGAAGGACGATCTGCTGTCCCTTAAGGCGCGCCGCCTGAAGCGCGATATCGTCAAAAAGCAGGCGACTGCCGCCTGATAGAGCAACGATGGCAAGCGGACCGGTAGCTTTCTCTCCTGGTCGGCCTGGCCATCTATGCGCGAGCGATCAGTATATTCAGGACGGCGTGCCGTCACCACTGACGGTATTGCCGTCCCACTCCAGCTGAAGCAGCAGCGTTCGTTGCCAGCGGGCAAGATTGTCGTCCGAAACCATCCAGATCGTGACACCGTCGCCGTGGGCGAGGGTAGCTACGCCCTCGAAATTTTCGTTGATGCCCGGGCTGGCAAACCGGGCAATGGTTTGTGACCGCCAGGCGCTGCCGGCGGTGATTTCGGCGGGGTCGGCGACCGCCAGCGTCGATGTCCAGCCGCCGAACAGCGAAATCTGCCGGTGGAGGATCAGGATCCGGCCATCGGGGAGCACCGTCGCATCTGTAACCCGTCCCTTGCCCTGTCTGTCATAGGCAAAGCGCAGCGGCTTTGATGCCCGGTCGCCGACCGGGTCACGCTCAAATAGCAGGGCGTCACTGCCCCCGCGCGGACCGTCGCTTGTTTCGGCCATAACCAGCATTTGTCCATCGGGAAAGCGCGCCAGCGCCTCCGCTCCCCCATTGGCGTTCCAGATCTGCATCTCGGCCGGGAATGCGCGCCCTTCCCGGCCGGACAGGTCGGCCGGGTAGCGCATGATCCTGTGGCGATGTTCGAAACCGAACCAGATTTTGCCGGAAGTGCGATCGACGGCCAGGGATTCCAGATCGCGGCTCCACTTGTGCGCCACCTTCATGCCGAGATCGAGGTTGGCGATCCTGCCTGACTGGATGCCGCCGTCACTGGCCAATGTGAACTGCACGATTACACTATTGTCGCTGGCGAACAGGAACTGGCGCGGACCGACGAGGGCCATTGCCGATAGGCTGCCAAATGCGGTGTTGGGCGATTCGAGATGCCAGGCCTCGACAATCCGCACGGCGCCGACTGCAGCGATGGCAATCGGCACGCGTTTTGCCTTGATCACCTGGCTGTCATTGGTTGCCCGAACCGTTTGAACGACGCCAGGATGAGGCACGAGCAATAGCGCTATCGCAGCGAGGAAGAGCAGGCGGAGCAGCATGGCCGCTGCGATAGGGATGGCCGGACTTCGCGACAAGCTGAACATCAGGCGACAATGCCGTTCAGCAAGCAATCACGCCGTCACGCCTAGAGCCGGTTTCAAGGACAGCAACCCCGTCCGGTGCAAAGGAGATTCGCCATGAAGAAGTCGCTACTGGCATTTGCTGCCGCTGCCGCAACCCTGACCAGCTTTGCCTCGGTCCCTGCGTCCGCCCAATATTATGACCGGGACGAGTATCGGTCGAGCGACTATGACAGCCGCTACGATCGCCGCGAGGAACGCCGCGCTCAGCGCCGTTACGAGCGTCGTGCCGATCGTGGTCAGTATCGGCAGGACTATCGCCGGGATTACCGCGACGACTATCGCAATGACTATCGCAACGACCGCCGCTGCGACAATGGCACCGGCGGCACCATCATCGGCGCGATTGCCGGCGGGCTTGCCGGACGTGAAATTGCCGGCCGCCGCGGTGACCGCACGGCTGGAGCAATCATCGGCGGGGCCGTCGGTGCGCTTGCCGGTCGGGCAATCGACCGCAGCGACAGCAACTGTCGCCGCTAGGCGCTAGCTACCCAAGGGGCGCCGGACCCTTCCCTCTCTTTCGGCGTCCCACATGGGCGGTCGACAGCAACAGCCTGTCGGCCGCCTTTGTGTGCGGCGCACGCGGGCGCCGGACCCGCCCTTGTCATAATGCACCGTCCCTTCTAGCACTGAAGGCAAGTACTGCGGCGGGACGGTCCGCATGCAGAGAATATAAGTGCAGGCAATCGGCCATGGTTCATCGGGGCGACGATCGCTCGACCGACCGGCCTTCGCAGTCCGCGCCGTCCGGCGACGGTGGAGCTGCGCCGGGACAGGGTGATAACCGGCAAGACGACCGGCAGCTGCATGGGCGCGCCGGTATCGCGCCATCCAGTAGCGATGGCGTTGCCCGTTTCCCGCGTCGCCCGGCGTTCGCCGCGCTCGACCTGGGCACCAATAATTGCCGCCTGTTGATCGCCCG
>JANNMK010000133.1:0-3734 GCA_031397785.1 Sphingomonas sp.
GGGGCGAGGTGACTTCACTCCCACCCGTTGCGAAGCAATGGGGGGGGGTGGCACGCGAAGCGTGACGGGGGGGGGTAACACTGTGGCGGGGCAGAAGAACTATCGTCACGAGCTCAGCCTGCCCGAAGTCCTGATCTGGCAACGGCTCAAAAAATCGCCGCAAGGCATCGCCTTTCGCAAGCAGCATGCAATTGGACGGTATCGGCTCGACTTTTATTGCGCGGCAGCAAAGACGGCGGTCGAGATCGATGGGATTAGCCATGACATGGGCGATCATCCGCAGCGCGACGAAGCGCGCGACGCGTGGTTGGCGCAACAAGGTATCGACACGGTGCGGATTCCGGCGAAGGATGTGTTGAACGATGCCGACGGCGTTGCACAGTCGATTGTCGATCACTGTGCGGCGTGCTGCCGCAAGCGTTAAGCCCCCCCCGACCCCTAAGGGGGCCACCCCCCCCATTGCTTCGCAACGGGTGGGACTTTTTACCCTTCTCCAAACGCAAAAGGCGCAGCGCCGCGATGATAATCGTCGGGTGAAATCTGTCGGCCGATCGGCGGGGCGGACCGTGCGGCGCAGGTCATCCGCTGGCACAGGCGGCAGGTCACGCCGATCGGCGTTGCGCGCTGCGCAATCAGGTCCGGCTGCATCCGGGTATAGACCAGCCGCCCGGCATGCTCCTCGGCGCAGCCCAGCGCGACCGCGCGCTCGACCCGCGCCGTGCCGAACCCGCCGCCGCCCGCCGTCACCGTCCGCGCGATCGATACGAACCGCTTGCCGTCCGGTAATTCCAGCCATTGGGTGACGATGGCGCGGGGTGTCGCAAACACATGGTGCACCGTCCATAGCGGGCATGCCCCGCCTGCCCGGGCAAACGGGAAACCCGCGCCGTCGAGCCGCTTGGAAACATTGCCTGCGCGATCGACCCGGATGAAGAAGAACGGGATGCCCTCGCGCCCCGGCTTGCCCAGCGTCGTCAGCCGGTGCGCGACCTGCTCGAAACTTGCGCCAAATGCGCGCGCCAGCGCCTCGATGTCATAGGCCTTGTCTTCCGCCGCCTGGGCAAAAGCGTCATAGGGCATGATGATTGCCGCTGCGGCATAGCTCGCCAGCGCCCGCCGCACCAATTGCCGCCCGGCCTCGCTCGCCGCGCCGCCGTTCGGTGCCTCGCTCACCAGCGCATCGATAGGGCGTTTGAGTTCGATATAGGCGATCTGCAATCCCAGCTGAAAATTCTGGCTTGCGGTGTCGAGCGCATCGTCGAGCAATATCTGTTCGCGGTGGCGGTCGTAACGGCGCAGCGATCCGCCCAGCACGTCGGATGGCAGCCGTCTCACCCTGATGCCGCGCCCGGATTTGAGATAAGCAGCGATCCCGCCTGCCTCGGCAATCTGTCCGGCAATCGCCTCTGCCGCTTCGTCCAGCGCAGTGAAATGATTGTGACGCGCACTCAGGAACCGCTGCGCCTCGGCAACCGGATCGTCGGCAAAACCATCGCTGCCGCTCGCGGCACTGCGATCGGCGAGTTCGAGCTGCCGTTCGGCCCAGGCGGTGTGTAGGCGCAAAAACGCCTCGCTGACCCCGGGAAAGCCGGTGGCGATATCGGACACCTCCAGCGCGGGCAGGTCGATATCGGCAAACATCGGGTCGCGCAGCGCCGCCGCCAGCCGGGCGGGATAATCCGCACCGCCATCGCCGGAAATATCGGACAGGTCCATGCGGTATGTCCGCGCCAGCCGCAGCAGCAGGTCGGCGGTCACCGGTCGCTGGTTGCGCTCGATCAGCGCGACATAGGATGGCGATATGTCGAGGTCGGCGCCCATCTGTGCCTGGGTCATGCCCAGTTCGCGCCGCAGCCGCTTCAGGCGCGGGCCCATGTAGACGGATCGATCGGTGGCCATGCGATTGGCTTTCTGTTGGGAGTCGCGACTTTACAACATTACAATCCATATTTGTAAAGTGTTACAACTTGACCGCACGCGGTCTCGCATCGGCGGGCATCGGGACATAGGCCGTGCCATCGCTCCTTGCCGTTCAGGATATTGTCCATGACCTACGCCGCCGACCTTTCGCAAACCGATCGTCTGATCCGCAGCTACAATGGCACCTGGGATGGGATCAGCGCTGAATCGGTGGCGCGGATGCGCAGTCAGAACCGCTTTGCCACCGGGCTCGACATCGCCCGCTATACGGCAAAGATCATGCGCGACGATATGGCGGCCTATGATGCCGATCCGGGCCTTTATACCCAGTCTTTAGGGTGCTGGCATGGCTTTATCGGCCAGCAGAAAATGATTTCGATCAAAAAGCACTTCGGCAGCACCAAGCGTCGCTATCTCTATCTGTCGGGCTGGATGATCGCCGCGCTGCGCTCGGACTTCGGCCCGCTGCCCGACCAGTCGATGCATGAAAAGACCAGCGTTCCGGCCTTGATCGAGGAACTCTACACCTTTCTGCGCCAGGCCGATGCACGCGAACTGGGCATGCTGTTCCGTGACATCGATGCGGCGCGTGAAGCGGGTGACACACTGCGCGAAAAACAGCTGCTCAGCGCAGTCGATAATTACGAAACCCATGTCGTGCCGATCATCGCCGATATCGACGCAGGGTTCGGCAATGCCGAGGCGACCTATCTGCTGGCGAAAAAGATGATCGAGGCCGGCGCCTGCGCGCTGCAGATCGAAAATCAGGTCAGCGACGAAAAGCAGTGCGGCCATCAGGATGGCAAGGTGACCGTCCCGCACGAGGATTTCTTGGCGAAGGTCCGCGCCTGCCGCTACGCCTTCCTCGAGCTGGGGGTGGAGGACGGCATCATCGTCACCCGCACCGACAGCCTCGGCGCTGGTCTCACCAAGCAGATCGCCGTGTCGAAGACGCCGGGCGACCTCGGCGACCAGTATAATAGTTTCCTCGATTGCGAGGAGATCGACCCGGCGACCGCACAAAATGGCGATGTCATCCTCAACCGCGATGGCAAGCTGCTGCGGCCCAAGCGTCTGGCATCTAACCTGTTCCAGTTCCGCGAAGGCACCGGCGAGGACCGCTGCGTCATGGACTGCATCGCCAGCCTGCAAAATGGCGCGGACCTTTTGTGGATCGAAACGGAAAAGCCGCATATCGAACAGATCGCCGGCATGGTCGATCGCATCCGCGCCGTCGTCCCCAATGCCAAGCTGGTCTACAACAACTCACCCAGCTTCAACTGGACGCTGAATTTCCGCCAGCAGGTGTTCGATGCGTGGAAGGCAGACGGCCGCGATACTGCCGATTATGATCGCACGCGGTTGATGAGCGTCGATTATGACGGAACGGAACTGGCGATCGAAGCCGACGAACGCATTCGCACGTTCCAGCGCGATGCGGCGGCGCGGGCGGGCATCTTCCACCACCTGATCACCCTGCCGACCTATCACACCGCGGCGCTGTCGACCGACAATCTGGCGCGTGAATATTTCGGCGATGCCGGGATGCTCGGCTATGTCAAAAATGTCCAGCGTGCGGAAATCCGCCAAGGCATCGCCTGCGTCAAGCATCAGAATATGAGCGGCAGCGACATCGGTGACGATCACAAGGGCTATTTTGCGGGCGAAGCTGCGCTCAAGGCCGGCGGCACCCACAATACCATGAACCAGTTTGCCGCCTAGCGGTGGCGGGGAACCAGTTTGCCGCCTAGCGGCGGCGGGGAACCAGTTTGCCGCCTGAGCCGGGGAACCGCAGCCCATCTGCGGCCGATGCG
>JANNMK010000242.1:0-2941 GCA_031397785.1 Sphingomonas sp.
TCTCCTGCGCCCAGCAGCTCGCCACCGGCCGCCGATGCCCAGTCGAACGGATCGCGAAAGCGAAAGCCCGTCGCCGGTCCGCGCCGCGCCCGGTAGAAATCGATCAGGCTGCGGACATCGGCCTCGCTGCGCACGCCCGGACCCGCATCATAGCGCAGTCGCGCCGAATCCCAGTCGGGTGACCGCTGCTCGGCGCCCGATTGCCCGGTGACGATCGCGGTGGAAAATTCGGCCAGCACGCTCGCCTCGCGCCCCAGGGCAATCGGGAAATCCACATTGTCGAACGCCTGCACCTCGCTCTCTCCTCCGCCAAAATGCACGAAACCGTCGCGCGCGACCTGCGGCAGCGCCCAGATGAAAGTCGCCGCCACACCGCGCGCCACCGCACGCTGCGCCGCCGCATCGATAGTCGCCCATTGCGCCCGATCGCCGCCGTTCAGCACGAACCCCGCCAGATAATGTTGCTCGTCCACGCGATAGCCCAGCCGCGCCTCGGCCGCCGCCACCCCGGCAATGCTTGCGCCGACCTGCCCCGTCGCCGCCCAGTCATAATCCTCCAGTTGCAGCACATCGAAGGCCGGCCTCGCCCACCCCGTCGGCAGGTTCGCGCGTTTCGCCTCGGGCATTGCCACACTCAGAATGGTCGGCAGATAGACCAGCAGATAGCTCGTCGCCCCGGCTGCTCCGGCTTCGTCCTTTGCCGCCATGATCAGCGCTGCCGTCGATTGCGCCAGTATCGCGCCCGCCGCATCGAGCATGGCCCGCTGCGCTGCGCTTAGCGCTGCACCCAGATCGGGCAGCGCCACCGACAGCGGTCCCAGCGCCGCGACCGCCGCCGGATCATACAGGCAAATCCGCCGGTCGGCGGTCACCCACCACCATGGTTCACCCACCTGGAAATGCACCGCCATATCTGCATTTTTGGCAATCCGGACAAACGCCCGCGCCACCAATTGCAAATATCCCATCGCGCCTGCATTGGCTGGCGACAGCAGCGTCGACGGCGGCACCCATGCCGTCAGCGCCGGGCTGCCGTCTGGGCCTCGCTGCATCCAGTCCGGCGGGCAATAATCGGCGAACAATTCATAGGACAGCGACCAGATGATCGCCCATCCGCGCGCTGTCGCCTCCCGCGCCAGCCCGGCGTGCCATGCCGCCGCCGGGCCGCACATCGCCCCGCCGATCACGCTCGCGCGCCATGCCCCTGCGGCTTTCGCCAGCCGCGGATAATGGCTCATGCCGACATAATGGAGCAGCGGCCCGGTGTAGCCCAGCGCCTCCACTTGCCTCAGCAACCGCCCCGGTGTCTGGTTGTAACTGTCGTCATAAGCGGTCGCCATCGACAGGCCGTGCGCCGGGAGCATCGCATCGCCAATGGCCAGCACCGATCCTGATCCGTCGCTGACAATATCGCTCAGCTCGACCCAGCCATCGGCCATCGCCGCATAGTCGCCCGCCGTGCCGTCAAACCCCGGCGGCACCAGCGAAATCACCATCCGGTCGACATCGCCCGCCCATACGCGCGTTGCTTCGCCCGGCAACAGGAACCCGCCATCGACCGCGCCGAAATCGATGGCGATGACCGCATCCTCGGCCGTCCCCACCGCGTAATTCCATAGTCGCACATACCAGGTCTGCGGCACGCCGCCGGCATCGCGTCCCTCGATCGCCAGCACCGGTCCATAGACCGCATCGAGCGGCTTGAGCCCGTCCGACCGCCATCGAAAGCTGAGCGTGCACGCCCTGAAATCGCGGTCCGTTGCATAGGCCAGCAGCGGATGATCCCACCGGTCCTCGGCCTCCCAGATCAGCCCCGCCAGATTGTCCTTGCCGGTGAAGGCAAGGTCGATGCGCAGCGCATCATGCGCCGTATCGATCACGCACCCCATCATCGGTCGCGGAAAATCGACGGTCCAATATCGCGCATCGAACCGCTTGATCGTCGTACGCGCCCGATGCTCGCCCTGCCCCCGCAAAGGCTCGGCCAGACAATATGCCATATCAGTTTCCAATCCCCCCTCCCCTGTGGGGGGAAGGGTATGGGGGTGGGGGCGCGCGTCAGCACGCCAAAAGACACTGCGCTTATTCGACGCCCTCGATCGCCCGCCGCACCGCCGCCGCGATCTGTCGCCCGCTCGCCGCCATGCGCTGCGGATCGCCGCCCGCCCCGCCCGTCACATTCACCACGATGCGGATATCGCGCCCGCCCCGCCCACCGGGCTCGATCCGCCCGGCGCTAGTCGGCACGAACAGTTCCGGCCCGCGCTCGCCCACGACATAGGCCGCACCCGGCGCCACAGGCCCGCCGGTCGCTCGCCCCGGCATGCCGAACAGCCCGCCGATCAGCCCGCTGGCAATCCCCAGCAAGCCTCCCGCCCCGCCGCCCGCACCGCCCAGCGATCCCAGCCCCGACTGCAGCGCCCCGCGTGCGATCTCCGCCATCACCGACAGCGCCACTCGCCGCAGGTCATCGAACCCGAATTTGCCGGTGCGCACCGCGCGTAGCAAAGCCCCCTCGATCCGCCGCCCGGCAATCTCCGCCGCATCGCCCAGCGATCCCTCGAGCGTGGCGCGCATTGCCGCCACATCGCCCGCAAACCCCCGCCCGTCGACGCGCACGCCGACGATTGCATCATCCTCATCCATCGGGAAATCGCTCCATCAATTGCGCCATCAGTGCCATATCGGGCGGCACGTCGCCTGCCCGGTCGCCAGCAAGCACCGCCAGCACGCCGCCCAGCTCCTCGGGCGTCGCCGCCCAGAATTCATCCGGCCGCCAGCCCAGCAAAGCGCCCGCCAACCCGGCCAGCCGCGCCGCCGCGTCCAGAAAACGCTCACCTTGATCCTGTTGACACGCCGTCATCGTCCGCGCAGCACCTGCCCCAGCACCGCCGCCAGGGCCGGGGCAATCGCGGCCAGCCCCGCCGCGCTCACTGCATCC
>JANNMK010000267.1:0-2465 GCA_031397785.1 Sphingomonas sp.
GTTATTCCGGCAACCCCCTATGATGCAAAAGGGCTGCTGATCGCCGCCATCGAGGATAATGACCCGACCATTTTCTTCGAACCCAAACGCATCTACAATGGCCCGTTTTCCGGCTATTACGATCGCCCGGTCGAGCCTTGGTCAAAACATGCCGGTTGCGAAGTCCCGGAAGGATATTACCGTATCGATCTGGGCAGAGCCCGAACCGTTCGCGCAGGGGATGCAGTAACCATTCTTGCTTATGGGACGATGGTCCACGTCGTCGAAACCGTGGTTGCTGAAACCGGTGCCGATGCAGAAATCATCGATTTGCGCACGCTAGTGCCTCTCGACATGCCTGCGATCGAAGCATCGGTAAAAAAAACCGGGCGTTGCCTCATCGTCCATGAAGCCACGCGCACTTCGGGTTTCGGAGCCGAACTCGCCGCCAGCGTGCAGGAACGCTGCTTCTATCATCTCGAAGCTCCGATTACGCGGGTGACCGGTTTCGACACCCCCTATCCGCACAGCCTCGAATGGGCCTATTTCCCAGGGCCGGTGCGCATTGCCACTGCACTTGAAACCATCCTCAAGGACTGACGACCATGGCCCGCTTTTCCTTTCGCCTGCCCGACATCGGTGAAGGCATTGCCGAAGCAGAAATCGTCGCCCTGCACGTCAAGGTCGGTGGCCGCGTGGAGGAAGATCAGCAGATCGCCGACATGATGACCGACAAGGCGACCGTCGAAATGGAATCGCCGGTGTCCGGCATAGTGGTGGAAATAGCAGGCGATGTCGGCGACGTAGTCGCTATCGGTTCAACGCTGATGGTGATCGAAACAGATGTGGAAGACGGCGGGGTCGAGGTTGATGCCCCGGATGAAGAGGCTACCGTCGCTGACGAGACCCCGAGGGCGATCGAAAACCTCGACCAGGCGCCAACTTTCGGTCGCGAAAGCGGTGCGGAAGATGGCTTGGTGCAACGCGACACGAACGTGAACCCCGAACTCGCCGGAGTGGCCCGCACCTTGGTCGGGGAAGTTGAAAACGAGAGGGAGCCGCAGCGCATTCTCGCATCACCTGCCGTTCGCGACCGCGCAACCATGCTCAATATTGATCTTTCGCAGGTCAAACCTGGCGACGACGGCCGTATCCGACATGCTGATCTGGATGCATTTCTGCGGTATAATAGCCAGTCGGGTTATATGATAGGATCGCTTACCCGCCCGGATGAACCAGTCAAGGTGATTGGCATGCGTCGTCGCATCGCCGAAAATATGGCCGCATCGAAGCGGGCGATCCCGCATTTTACTTATGTCGAAGAAATTGAGGTCACCGCACTGGAGGCAATTCGCGCCGACCTCAATGCCAATCGCGGCAGCCGGCCCAAATTGACGATGCTGCCGTTTCTCATCGTCGCTATTTGCCGCACCGTGCCGCAGTTTCCGATGATCAATGCGCGATACGATGATGATGCCGGTGTCGTTATGCGGCATGGCGCGGTTCACCTGGGCATGGCTACGCAAACCGACACGGGCCTCATGGTCCCGGTGATCCGTAACGCCCATAGCCTCAACATCTGGCAATTAGCCGGCGAAATCACCCGTCTCGCTGATGCGGCGCGCAGCGGAAAAGCAAGGTCGGACGAATTGTCGGGATCGACGCTGACGATTACGTCACTCGGACCGCTTGGCGGCATCGCCACCACGCCGGTGATAAACCGCCCGGAGGTGGCAATCATCGGCCCCAACCGTATCGTTGAACGCCCGGTTTTCGACGGCGACGACATTAGACGGGCCAAGCTGATGAACCTGAGCATCAGCTGCGATCATCGCGTCGTCGACGGCTGGGATGCCGCGACTTTTGTCCAGGCCCTCAAGAAAATCGTCGAGACACCGGTTCTGCTATTTACCGATTGACGGGTTGGGTCGGACCGCTCAATATCTCGTCGAGTTTGTCGAAATGTTCGGCACGTCCACTTGCAACGTAGATGGATGTTTCGGCAAACTCATCGGACCGCGACCGGCATATGTGGTTGCTACAGGCCCAGACTTCTGAAACTTGTCTGATCGAACTTGAGCCGGAATGTCGCATAGACGCCGTCGCGGGTGTAACGTGCCTCCTCGAAATCGCGATCCCGAAAGCCAGCGACATTATATCCGATGACGATATTGGCGTTGTCGAACGGCGCGATCACGAGCTGCGGTCCTCCACCCCATGCGCGCGCGCGGACATCTGTTCCAATCCGCGCTGTTCCGGCGACGCCGATTCCGACATGGTCATTCAGGTCCAATCGAACATCGGCACCGATGATCGTCGACCAGCCTGCAACATCGTCTGTGCCGAAACGATCGGCGGAATATCGTACGCCCCAGAAGAGCGTATATTCGCCGCGCTCAGTCCAGCGGCCATCGCGCTCACCGAGCGGCGAATAGTTGACTGTCAGGCTGTTAACGGCACGTCGCGATCGCGCATCACCGCTTATG
>JANNMK010000274.1:0-1945 GCA_031397785.1 Sphingomonas sp.
TGACCAATCTCGAGGATGGCGACGTGCTGTTCATCGACGAAATTCACCGGCTCGCGCCTGCGGTCGAGGAAATCCTCTATCCGGCGATGGAGGATCGGGCGCTCGACATCATGATCGGCGAAGGGCCGTCGGCGCGGTCGATCCGCATCGACCTGCCGCGCTTCACGCTGGTCGGCGCGACGACGCGGGCAGGGCTGCTGACGACGCCGCTGCGCGATCGTTTCGGCATTCCGGTGCGGCTCAATTTCTATACCGTCGACGAACTCGAACAGGTGGTGACGCGGGCCGGGCGGCTGCTTGGACTGGCACTGACGGCCGATGGCGCGCGCGAAGTGGCGCGGCGGTCGCGCGGCACCCCGCGCATCGCCGGGCGATTGCTGCGCCGGGTGCGCGATTTTGCCCATGCTGCGGGGCACGATACGGTTGATGCCAGGGCAGCAGACGGCGCGCTCAACCGGCTGGAGGTCGACAACCTCGGCCTCGATGCGATGGACCGGCGCTATCTGCACATGATCGCCGACATCTATCGCGGCGGGCCGGT
This sequence comes from Sphingomonas sp., assembly GCA_031397785.1. GTDB lineage: Bacteria > Pseudomonadota > Alphaproteobacteria > Sphingomonadales > Sphingomonadaceae > Sphingopyxis. Next base: position 542 of record JANNMK010000274.1, read on the forward strand.
GGGGGTCGAGACGCTGGCCGCAGGATTGAGCGAACCGCGCGACACCATCGAGGAAGTGATCGAGCCCTATCTGATCCAGCTCGGGCTGGTGGCGCGCACCGCGCGCGGGCGGTGCCTCAACGGGCTGGCGTGGAAACATCTGGGGATTGCCACGCCGGCGGGCGTGCAGGACGGGTTGTTCGACGAATAGCTCCGCTGGCGTCTGCCAGAGGCAGGTTTGCTCAATCCACCCCATGAACCCGCTCGCCTCGTCGCGCATCGGCGCGATTGCGGCTTTGCGCGCGACTCGCGCCTCGTCTATGCGGTGAACCGTGACGTCAGCCGCCTTCCAACCTGCGCCGCCATCGGGCCTGTTCACCAGCCACGCTGGACCGCCGCGCCATCTGTTTCCCGTGCGCATCTATTTCGAGGACACCGACCTGTCGGGGGTTGTCTATCACGCCAATTACCTGCGCTATATGGAGCGGGCGCGGTCGGACATGTTGCGTCTGGCCGGGATCGACCAGCGCAGCGAACAGGAAGCGGGTGAAGGGGCGTGGGCGGTGACATCGCTCGCCATCACATATCGGCTGCCCGCGCGGCTCGACGATATGCTGACTGTCGAAAGCCGGGTTACCGCGGTGCGCGGCGCGAGCGTCGACATCGCCCAGATGGTCCGGCGCGGCGACGCGATACTGACCGACGCGCAGGTGACCGCTGCCTTTGTTTCGCGCGCAGGCCGCGCCCGCCGCCAGCCGCAGGACTGGGCCGACAGATTTCGTGCCGTCATGGATGGCAGCATCGTCTCAACCGAAAGTCCTGCATGAACCTCCTGACGCTGGCGCTCCCCAAACTCTCGCTCGATGCAGGCAGCCTGTCGCCGATCGCGCTGTTTCTCGAAGCCGATATTGTCGTCAAGGCGGTGATGATCGGACTGCTGCTGGCGTCGGTGTGGGTGTGGGCGATCATCATCGGCACCGGGCGCACGCTGGCCCGGGTGCGGCGCGAAACCGAGACGTTCGAGCGCGATTTCTGGAAAGCGGGCGATGTCGACCGCTTCAGCGAGCAGGCCGGCGGGCGAGACATGCCAGCGGGCCGGGTCCTGGCGGCAGGGCTGGCCGAATGGCGGCGATCGACCGCACGCCCGGTGGTGGACCGCGCCGGGGTGCGCGAACGGCTGGCCATCGCGCTCGACAGCACGGCGTCGGCGGAAATCGACCGGCTGGGCGACCGGCTCAACCTGCTCGCAACGGTCGGCTCGGTCGCGCCGTTTGTCGGCCTGTTCGGCACGGTTTGGGGTATCATGCGCAGCTTTTCGGCGATTGCTGCCGAACAGAACAGCAGCCTGGCGGTGGTTGCGCCGGGCATAGCCGAGGCCCTGTTTGCCACGGCCATCGGCCTGTTTGCGGCGATCCCGGCGGTCAT
>JANNMK010000284.1:0-2257 GCA_031397785.1 Sphingomonas sp.
GATGCCTATCATGTCACCGCGCCGCACCCGGAAGGATCGGGCGCATTCCGCTCGATGCAGATGGCGCTCAAAAAGGCCGGCATGGTTCCGTCGGATATCGACTATATCAACGCCCATGGCACCTCCACGCCGCTCGGCGACGAACTCGAACTCGGTGCGGTCCGCCGCCTGTTCGGCGATGCCATCGATACATTGTCGATGAGCTCGACCAAATCGGCGATCGGCCATCTGCTCGGCGGCGCGGGCGCGGTCGAAACCATTTTCTGCATTCTCGCCATCCGCGATCAGATCGTCCCGCCGACACTCAATCTCGATAACCCGTCGGAGGCGTGCATCGGCGTCGATCTCGTTCCGCACACCGCCAGAAAACGCAAGGTCAAGGCGGCGCTCAACAACAGCTTCGGGTTCGGTGGCACCAACGCCAGCGTCATCGTCAAGGCGTTCGAAGCCTGACCGGCCAGGCCCCTCCCGTCGAGGGGAGGGGCCTGGCTGCATCCGGTGCATCCGTTTGCCTGTGGCGGCGCTTCAGACACGCATGGCAACCTGCCGGTCCGTGGCGCGTTGACAGACACCGGGCGGCGCAAAACCATGCGCGCTTCGACAAGCCCGGGGCTAACGGATATTGGCTGGGTTCATGACACGCATCCTCTCCCTTCTCCCCCTCATCCTCGCGCTCATGCTCGCCGCCTGTTCGGGCGGTGCGCCGCGTGACGCAACGTTCGTGATCCCCGAAGGCGCGAGCATGACCCGCGCCGCGCAGATCATGCAGGATGCGGGCGCCATTGCCGATGCCGATGCCTTCTTGCGCAACGCGCGCCTGTTCGGTTCGGACGATCCGATAAAGCCCGGTGAATATGCGGTCGAAGCGGGCGACAGCTATGCCGATGTGCTCGCGCTGCTCCAGTCGGGCCGCACCAGACAGCGGTTCGTGACCATCCCCGAAGGCTGGCCGTCGGTGCTGGTCCATGAACGGCTGATGGCCAACCCCAATCTCACCGGCACCATCCCGGTTCCGGACGAAGGCAGCATCCTGCCCGATACCTACGCCATCGTCAGGGGTGAACCGCGCGCAGCCGTGGTCGCGCGAATGCAGGCGGCGATGGACAAGGCCTGGGAAGAGGCGTGGGCGCAGCGCAGCGCCCGGGCGATCGTCCGCAACCGCAACGAAGCGGTGACGCTGGCATCGATCATCGAAAAGGAAACCGCCAAACCCGACGAACACCGGCGCGTTGCCGGGGTTTACACCAACCGGCTGCGCCACGGCGGCTATCGGCTTCAGGCCGACCCGACGATCATCTACCCGATCACGCGCGGTCGGCCGCTCGGCCGCCGCATTCGCCAGTCCGAAAAAGACGCGGTCAATGATTACAACACCTACAGCATGTCCGGCCTGCCGATCGGCCCGATCGCCAACCCGGGCAGGGCATCTTTGATGGCGGCGCTCAATCCGGAAGCGCATGATTATTATTATTTCGTCGCCGACGGCACCGGCGGCCATGTGTTCGGCAAGACGCTGGCCGACCATAATGCCAATGTCGCGCGCTGGCGCCAGATCAGGCTGGATCGCGGCATCTGAACGGCCCGGCTACGGACAAGGCTGGCAATCCGGCAGTGTTCGTGCTATGTTCTAATGGTGTCAGTCCTTCTCGCCCTGACCAGTTCCGCTGCCATGGCCGCCGACGCATCATCGTGCATGCCGCGCGGCCATGCACTGCGCCTCGCCGCTCGCGCTAAAGCGACAAAGGAGACATTCTCAAGCGCCGCACGCGTATATTTTGTCGCTTTTGGCACCGGCGCGGCATCTTGATCGTCGTTGCACGGACAACCATATGCCGGTGCCGAGCGTCACAGCGCCGGATTTTCCCATAAGTCTTCCGAAAGGTCTCTCCCATGATCGGCATGCCCGTTCCCGATGTCTGTCTCAAAACCCGCGTCCGCGACGAAAGCCTCGACGGACCCAACCCCTATCGCTGGCAGGATGTGCGGACTGGCGATCTGTTCGCGACCGGTCGTCACATCGTCTTCAGCCTGCCCGGCGCCTTCACGCCCACCTGCTCGGCAAAACAGCTGCCCGGCTTTGAATCGCTCTACACCGATTTCCAGGCCGCCGGTGTCGATGCCATCCACTGTATTTCGGTCAATGACGCCTTCGTCATGTATCAGTGGGGCAAGGCTCAGGGCGTTGAAAATGTCGCTCTGCTCCCCGATGGCAGCGGCGCCTTCACGCGCCGTATGGGGATGCTGGTCAACAAGGATC
>JANNMK010000297.1:0-8652 GCA_031397785.1 Sphingomonas sp.
GATGATATTGCCCTTGGTGGTCTGGTGGCGACCCAGCTGGAACATCTCGTCGCGCGCGACTTGCGGGTTGTAGGTCGCGAAATTGCGTGACGTCCGCCCATCGAAATGATGCTCGCTGGTTTCCCAATTGGCCTCGATCGGCAGATGGCAGCCGCCGCAACTGGTGGTCCAGCTCAGGTGACAGGTAAAACAGGCCATGGTGTCGTCGCCATGCGCGCGGTCTTCGCTCGCAACGCCTTCGCCCCACGGCAGGTTCCCCTGTGCATCGGCATGGCCCATCAATTTGGCACGGGCGGCGCGCGGATTGAAATGGATGTTGCCCCGCGTCACGCTGTCCCGCACCAGGCTGACTTCCCATTCAATCGACGGGTCGGTGATCGCGCGCTGGATCAGCACTCGCCTGCCGTCACGCTCCATCCATTCGAACCGGCGCTTGCCATCGGGATTGCGCAATATGGCAAGGTTGCTGCCGGTCGGCGGTGCGGCGGGGCCAGACGTCAGCAGCGTCGGATAGGCATCGGCGGTGCCATGGCAGTCCTTGCAGCCGATTTCGACGGCATTGGCCACTTCACCATAGATAAAGCCGTTGCCGTGGCTATCCTGCGCGAAGTGGCAATCGGCACATTGCAGACCCTTTTCCGCGTGGATATCCATCATATGGACGGTGCGGCCCGGATTGGTGCCGATCGGCACGAATTCGGGTTCGCCTGTCCGACGCCAGCGTTCGGGATCGTCGGGGGCAACGATATTGTCGGTATCGGTCCCATAAGTTGCCATATTGCCTTGCGCGTCGAGCAGATTGCCTTCGCGGTCGCGCTTGAGCACCGCGCGGAAGTTCCAGCCATGGCCGTGATAGTCGGCAAACTGGGTGTCGCGCAGTTGGCCGTTGAGGGTGTAGACATCGCGCAGGAAATCAACATCGCCCCATAGGCCGCGCACGGCGGCGGCTTCGGGGTTGCGTTCGTTGGTCGCGCGCACTTCGCTGGCGGTGGGATAGCGTTGTTCACGGAACAGCCGCTGGTAATCGGCGTCGCTCATCCCCGCCGGGCGCGGCGTGATATTTTCCGGCCCGGGCCACATCGATGGCGCATCGGCCTCATAATCCCACATTGTGTAGCCCAAGTAGCTGTTCAGGAAGATATTGGGCTGGTGCATGTGGCAGTTCATGCACTGGGCGGTCGGGATCGCGCGGGTGAAGGCGTGACGGATCGGGTGGCCCGCCTCGCGCCGTGCTGGTGCGCCAGCGGGGATCAGCGATCCATGCCCGGTTTCGGGGGCCGATGGCGCCATCGCGGCAATAGCGGAGCCGGACGGCGGCGCGGGGTGGCGAGGCGACGTTGCATGGTCGTCGCCATGCGCTTCATCACCATGGCCTCCCGGGCGGTGCATCAGCTGGTTGATTGTCGGATCGATGGTTTGCGTTTCACCGTCGCGGCCAAACTCAGCATAGACGCTCGAATGGCGCGGCTCGCGGTCGTTGGCATAGATCACATGACAGCCCGAACAGCCCGACGCGCGATAGTCGCCGGGCTGGTCGTTGGTCCCCATATGCCACATGAACGGGTCGTTGAGCCGGGTCTTGTGGATATTGAGCACCGGGATGGCGACGCGCAAGCCGGTGCCGGGGCCGCGATTGGACTGGCGGATGTCCGGGCGGCCAGGCTCGTCAAGCCGCTGAATCTGGCCGAGCGGATTAGGCAGGCCGATTTCGGGGAAAACCGGATTGATGTTGCGCCCGCCGCGTTCGAACACGCGAAACACGTCGCCTGGCGGGATCACCGTCCAGTTGGGCAGCGGGTACATGCGCGCCAGCGCGCCGCGCGCCTGCTCTTCGGGCGTCAGGATCGCGTCGGCGGTCATTGTCACATCGGTGCAGGCGCGTGCCCACTGGTCGCGTGGCAATATGGTCGACGGACTGACGATGCATGCAGGATCACCATCGCGGGTGAAAGCTTCGCCCATGATATAGTTTTTGAATGGAATGATGCCGTTGTTGTAGGATGCACCGCCCCACAGCATCGCGCCGGTTGCCATGATCGACCGTTCGGCATTCTCGATGATCTCGAGGTGACATGCGCCGCAACTTTCGCGCGCGATGCGATAGTCTGCCGGGTTGACGAAGCGGATGAATTCGGGCGCCTCGCGGTTGAGCAATGAATAGCTGCGCTGGGGATTGGCCGATGACGGCCAGTTCCAGCTGCGCGGATATTTCGGCAGCACATGGGCGCGGGTCAGCGCCGCCATATTGTCGGCATGGGCATAGCCCAGCGAGGGGTTCCCGCGCACGCTCGCATCGCCGCCATGGCAATCGACACAGCCCAGCTGCACGGCCGGGCTGGCGTGCATCGATGGTTCGTCGGTGCGGACATGGCAACTGTAACAGCCCTCGGACTTTGCTTGCACCGCGGCGCGCTGCTCTTCGAAACTGGCCCCCGGCTGACTGCGCGGCGCGGCCGGGGCGGTCACATAGATGCGCTCGACCGCGACCTCGCCCGATTCCGCCATCGCCATCGGCGCATTCGCAAGGACGGCAGCGAACAGCCCTGTAAATGCCAGGGCAAGTGCGGCGCGCCTTGGCTGTATCGTGCGGCGAAGGGCTGGGGTCAGGCGTTGCATGGTCTGGCTCGGGTCAGAAGGTGAAAATGGCATTGGCAAGGATCGAATAATAGGCGTCATACCGCGGCGAATTGGCGAACAACTCCTGGAATCCTTCGCCCGGGATCAGCGTCGCTGCGGACAGGCGCAGGACGATATTCTGGTTGGTGTTGGGGCGGTAGATGCCTGAGATCGACAGGTCGTAACCGATGTCGCGGTTGATCGACCCCTGATTGCGCAAGACCTCTATGACGCTGGTATTTTCGAACCACAGGTGGTTGAAATTGGCCGAAACGCGGACCTCCGGGGTCAGATCGAAATCGCCGCCGACACCGATCAGCATCGTGCCCGGGTTGGTGAAATTGGATTGGCCTTCCTCCTTGGAGGAGCGCAGCGAATTCAATATGCCATTGCGCCCGTTGACGCTGACCGCGCGGCCACCGCCAGCAAAGGGGATGGTCTGGCGAATCCAGTAGCTGGTGTCCGCTCCGGCAAATACCGGATTTTCAAAGATCGCGTCGAACCCGCTTTCGACATCGTCATAGGGGTCGCCATCGCCGGTGGCATATAGCCCGGACAGGCGAAACCGCATCCAGTCGACGTCGTAACTCGCCTCGAAAGCCGCAAAATAGCCCTCGATCCGGGCCTTGCGGTCGGTGATCGGGTTGAACCGATCTTCGCCGAACGCGCCATAGAATGACGCAGTGACATTGATCCGGCCGATCCGTCCGTCGGCATTGTATCCGACATAGGCAACGTCATAATCGCGGCCGCGCAGCGTGCCGAACAGCGCGGGCCGCACCGGAAATCCATTGTCGTCGATATGGATTTCGCCAGCTTCACGGTTAAGGTTGTAAATCACGGTAACCTGGCTGGTCAGACCGGGAACGGGCAGATCCTGCCGATACAGATTGGCGACGAACACCCAGTCGCGGCGCGGCGCGCGGCCAACATCGTTCAATCCCGAGTTGGTGTCCTTTTCCAGCCGCCAGAAGGCCGCCAGATTATACTGGAACCGATTATTGTCGCGGTTGCCGAACAGTCGGATGCCGAGCTGGTTGTCGTTGAACAGAAAACCGCGGAAATCCGACTGGAACGGCTGGATGCCAAAGCGGATTGAATGGAAATCATAGCGGGTTGAATCATTGCCGAGATGCTTGTCGATAAAGGCTTCCTGCACCCCCAGGAAATAATCGAAGCGGTGGCTGGGGCGCGATGCCTCGACAAACAGCACCCGGCGTTCGGGCACATCGACATAATTGGCGTTGAAAGCCAGCGCGACACGATATTCGACATCGGGCGGCTTGAACGCGGTCATGCCCTTGGTCAGCGCCGCGCCGAAAATCACGGTCTGCGACAGCACCAGACTGGCGGGGCGACCGAACACATTATTGCTGTCGGGCCGCTCGGTGGTCGATACACCAACCGGTATGGGAAAGGTGCGCGGCTCGACCACCGTGTCCGACACCGCGTTCAATTGCAAAAACCAGTCGTCGCCGTTGATCGGCAACCAGTCGGGCAGGTCATAGAGCGGCAGCGGACGGTCGCCCTTGAGCAGATTCTGGCGATACGGGTCGGTTTGCGGCGCGCAGACGTCGCGCAGCGCGACAAATATATTCTGCGTCGGGCAAAAGGCGGTAATCAGCCGCCACCGATCGGGAACCGGCAGAGTGTCGAGCGGAAAGGCCGATGGCGGCAGCGCCCGGATGGCACCGGGATTGTCCTGTGTCACTGCCTCGGGCAGGCCAGGCTGGTAACCGGGGCGACGGCGACCGGCGAGAATGGCTTCGAGCAGCGTGGGATCGATCTGCCGTTGCCAGTCGGCGGGCGGTGTCGGGGGGCTGGGCTCTTCGCTATCGATGCCAGGCGATTGGCTTTCACCGGTCGGCGGGGCGTCGGGTAGTTCGGCAGGCTGGACGACGGCAGCATCGACCCCCACCGGATTGGTCAGCAATGGCACCATCAGGCCGAGCGCGATGCGCATGCCGCTACAGCCCCTGACAGACATTTTGCGCATCGGTGTCGAGGAACGGCTGGAACGGGCAATTGACGTAGCGCAGCCGGGTTTCGCGGCCCGCTGGCATCGGCACGACGATGCGGTCGGCGCGCCGGTCCAGCGGGGCATTGCCCACGCTGCCGCCCAGCCGCGCGCTGGCGTTGGCGAGGCCGAGGAAGCTGACCATATCGTCCTGATCAATGCCATCGCCCGATATGCCGATGCCGCCGACCAACTGATTGCCACGATAGATCGGCACCGCGCCGGGGAAAATCTGCAGTCCGTTGCCCAATCTATTTTGTCCCGGCAGCACATCGGGAATGTTACTGCAGCGCCGTTTCACGTCGGTCGGCGAGATGTTGAAAACGAAAAACAGATGCGCCTGAATGTCCTTGAAGGTCATCGCGGTCTGCAGCCCGGTCGAAAAGGCGTTGAACCCACCGATGTCGCGCGACAACGGTCCTGCCATCGTCCTGAGCTCGCCATCGGGGAAATAGGGGCGGTGGAGATTGCCGATCGACCGGTCGGCAAAAGCGGTCTGGCCGGTCAGCGCCGCCGGGTTACCCAGAAAATTGCGCGTCGCCGTGACATAAGCGCCCACCGCAGGATCAGGATCCCCCAGCAGATCGCTCGCCGCCGCCGGGTTCGACAGAAAGGTGACGCTGCGTGCTTTTTGCAGGCTGACGTCGATCCCGAACAACGGCGCATCGGGGGATCGCACCATGCCGAGCACCGTCCCGAAGGTATCGACTACGCTGATCGTCACTTGCACCTGGCTGTCGAGCGGGCGGCGGATCTGCGCCCGTGCCCGCGCCATGACGGTAAATGCCTCCTCCAAGATCACCCGGGTTTCGGCGGCGGACAAGGCGCTGCCGACGACGCCGCCGTCAATTCCGCCGCGGATCGGATAACGCCCGCTGCCCGCTCCGTCGGTCAGGACCATCGCATCGGAGCGGTTGAATTCCAAAGGCGTGGCAAGTCGGAGGCCCGACGCCTCGCTGCCATAGGCGGTCCCCGCCTGGATGACCGGCGCGGGAAAGCCGAAATAGCCGCGCACCTGGATCAATTGCCCGCCAGGGCCGTTGATTGCGGCAAAGCTGGGTGAGGTCCCCTGCGCCAGCAGGTCGTAGCGCGCATCGGAATAGCGCAAGGTCGTGCCATCGACCGGAATGCGTTCGGCACGGATGGCGTCGGGCGCTTCGAAGCCCCGCGTTCCGGCGAGCGCGACATATTCCTCGGCATCGGTATCGATATCGATCACATCGGGATCGAACCCGTAATCGCCGTCGGACATGATGCCGATGCCGCCGACCAGCACGCCGTTCTTGTACAGCGGCAGGCCACCGGGATCCGCAGACAAGCCCAGCGGTGAACGTTTCGGGCCGACCAGCGGTCCGGTGCCCAGATTGCCTTCGCTGTAGCGTGACGACAGGTCCGAACAGGGCAACTGGCTGAATTGCACGCCATAGAGCGGACCGGATTCCAGTCCTTGCGCGATCGTCGACGGCGGAAAGTGCGTCTGGATGATCATGCTCGCGGTGCGCGTCGAAAAGGCGTTGCCGTTGCTCGACAGATAGGCACCTGTGACCGCCTTGGCGATTGCGCCTGCGGTGGTCGGCACTGTCTGGTTCTGCGCGTCGCGATGCTGTCCATTGGGTGCACCGCGGATCAGCGCCGTCGGCGGCGAATTGGTCATGCGGAACACCGCCAGCACGTTGCCGGGTCGGTCGACCACCGCGATCACCGCACGCTGGCCGCGCGCCTGTGCTTCGCCCACCGCCTGCGCGACGACGCGCTCGACATCGGCGATGCTCAGCGTTTCCGATGGTGGCAATGTATAGCGCGCGCCGGTCGGCGCCGGGCTCGGCGTTGGCGTGGGCGCGCCGCCGCCGCCCGATCCACTGCCCCCGCCACCACCGCCACCACTGCCCCCACAACCCGCCAGCGTCAGCGCGGCAATGATCAGCCAGCTTGCGGATTGCCGCCAAACAGAAGGCCGCCCGCTGTTCACCTCAGCGCACCGATGCTGCGTACCGCGCTTTCCAATGCGGCCTGGAATTCGCGCGGACGATAGGCGTTGGGATCACGCACCGCAGCATAAGCATGGTTGATGTCGTCCCGGATGCCCGCTGCCGACCCAATTGTTGCCTGTCCCGACGATACCATCGCATTGAGCAGTGTATCGACGCCCATCACGGCCTGCACCGACCCTTCATAGTCGGTGTAGCGCGGGCGGATCGCATCTCCGGCTATCGCCTGGGCCATGCGGCGGGCGCTATCCGGGCCGAAACTCGTCCCTTCGAATGCGGCGACCAGCTCACCGGTCGTCGCCTGAAGTTCGCGCGCAGCGACGACTGCAGCGGCGCGATCGCGCGTCATGCCGATGTGAAAGGCGCGCACCCGGGCATCGAACCGTTCGGCGATCGCCGGTGCCGCGACCCGGGCAGCGGCGCTCAGCATGATCATATTCTCGTCCTGATAGGGCGGCATGCCTTCGGGGATCGGCCGCCCTGGGTTGTCGACGCCGCTGCGCACCGGCTGTGCCTGGTCAAAGATGCGGCGGTGGCAACTGTGGCAATCATAGAAGGTGAATTCGGGAAACATCCCCTCGCTCGCCCGGTTGCCGGTCTGGAACAGGGTCAGCGACCGCTGCAGCGCCATTCCCTGGCCGACCGCCCACAGCTGGACATGATCGGGCGCGCCCTTGCGCTGGCTATAGTCTGCGTCCTCATTGTGATGCGATTGCAGCGTCGAGAACAGGTCGAGCTCAAATGCGATGCGCGGATGGCCCGCCGCCATGATGCGGTGCGAAACGAACTGGCCGTCGTTCGCCGAGCCATAATGGCAGTCGAGGCAGTTGGAGGCGCGGACGCTGGCGTCGGTGAGGTCGAGCATGCCGCGGCGGATATTATCGCGATTCTGCTCAGGGCCGCTCAGCAGCCCGGCATAGTGAGAGGCGATCCAGCCCGCGGCCGACCCATGGCAGCTTTCGCAATCGACCCCGTCGGACAATTGATACCGAAAATCGCCGCCGCCGGCGCTGGCGCTGCTCGAATGACAGCCCAGGCACTGGGGGGAGGTCGCGGCATCGGTTATGCCCAGGTTGCGCGCGATGAACTGGCTGCGGCTGTTGCCCAGTACGGCATAGGCGCGGCTGTGCGCGCCGCCGGGTGTCGATGGCTCCTGCCAGCGCGCGATCTCGTCCTGGCGCACTACCGGGCCGTCCCCCGCCATCCGGCCGTGACAGGTCGACCCAGCGCAGGACGCGACGCCGAGGTGCGCGCCGGCAACCGCGGTGGTCGACCGGGCCTCGGGCGCGGCGGCAACCAATGCGGTCAGCAGCATGGCGAATGCGGCGCCCAGTGCAACCAGGCGGCGCGGCGCACGCGGGGCATCGAGGAGCGATCTTGGATGCAAGCGGTACCCGCGGGGGGAGGGCAGGCGGCGCATGACGATCTACACCACCCCGAACGCCAGCATCGCATCCGCGACTTTCTTGAACCCGGCGATATTGGCGCCTTTGACATAGTCGACATGCTCGTCGTCGATCCGGCCATAGGTCAGGCAGCGTTCGTGGATGCCCTCCATGATGTCGAGCAGCATTTGCTGAAGCTCGGCTTCTTTCCAAGACCTGCGCTCGCTGTTCTGGCTCATCTCGAGGCCGGACACCGCCACCCCGCCGGCATTGGCCGCCTTGCCCGGCGCGAACAGGATGCGCGCATGCTTGAAGGCGTGCACCCCTTCGAGCGTCGTCGGCATGTTTGCGCCCTCGCTGACCGCGATCGTGCCGTTGGCGATCAGAGTTTTGGCATCCTCACCGTGCAGCTCGTTCTGCGTGGCGCACGGCAGCGCGACGTCGCAATGCACGCCCCACGGCGTCTTGCCGGCATGATAGGCGGCACCGGGAAATTCTTTGACATAAACTTCGATGCGCCCGCGCCGGTGCGTCTTGTGCGCCTTCACCCAGTCGATCTTCTCCTGGCCGATGCCGTCAGGGTCATGGATGAAGCCACCCGAATCCGACAGGGTCAGCACCTTGCCGCCCATCTGGGTAAGTTTCT
>JANNMK010000060.1:0-3372 GCA_031397785.1 Sphingomonas sp.
TCTGAGGGCAATATCGGCCTGATGCAGGGCGTCAAGAAATTCGATCCCGAACGCGGCTTCCGCCTCGCCACCTATGCAATGTGGTGGATACGCGCATCGATCCAGGAATATATCTTGCGTAGCTGGAGCCTGGTGAAACTCGGCACCACTGCCGCCCAGAAAAAACTGTTCTTCAACCTGCGCCGGATGAAGAACAATCTGGCCGCCTTCGAAGACGGCGATCTCAACCCGGCCAATGTTACCAAGATTGCCACCGATCTTGGCGTGACCGAGGAAGAGGTCATCAGCATGAACCGACGCATGGCGCTGGGCGGCGATACGTCGCTCAACGTGCCGATGCGCGAGGATGGCGATGGCCAATGGCAGGATATGCTGCGCGACGATGGCAGCCTGCAGGACGAACGGGTGGCCGATGCCCAGGAACGCGATCAGCGGCACGCACTGCTGACCGAAGCGATGGACCGGTTGAACGAGCGCGAGCGCGACATATTGACTCAGCGCCGACTAATCGATGAGCCGCAAACGCTCGAAGAACTGAGCCAGACCTACAATGTCAGCCGAGAGCGTGTCCGGCAGATCGAGGTTCGCGCCTTTGAAAAGCTGCAAAAGGCTATGCTGGCGATTGCCGGTGAGCGTAAGCTGCTCCCTGCCGGTTAAACGCATGCTTGCATCGCAGCGGCTTTCCGGCGCAATTCGGGGACGATGAAAAGTCCCGTTCTGCTCCTTGCCAAGGCGATTCTGTGGTTCGTTGGCCTGTCGATTGTCTGGGTGCTGCTTTATGCCGTCGTGCCGCCACCGACCACCGTCACTATGCTAGTTGACGGCAAAGGGGCGACGCGTGACTGGATGGCGTTGTCGCAAATTGACCCGGACATGGCGCGCGCCGCAATCGCTGCGGAAGATGGAAAATTCTGTAGTCACAACGGGTTCGACGTCGAAGCTATCGAAGATGCGCTAAAGGCAAATGCCGCCGGGCGGCGGATGCGCGGCGGATCGACGATCAGCCAGCAAGTCGCCAAAAACGCCTTCCTCTGGCAAGGTAGCGGCACGATCAGCCGGACTCTGCGCAAGGCTCCCGAAGCATGGTTCACTTTCCTGATCGAAAATATCTGGGGCAAGCGCCGGATCATGGAAGTATATCTCAATATCGCTGAAACGGGCATCGGCACCTACGGCGTCAATGCCGGATCGCAACGTTATTTCGGGCATGATGCCAGACAGCTGTCCCGCAGCGAGGCTGCACGCATTGCCGCCGTGCTGCCGCTTCCCAAACGGCGTGGAGCAGTCTCCCCGACCGGCTTCACCCGCCGCTATGGCAACAGCATCGCCGCCCGAATCCGCATCGTGCAGCACGACGGCCTCGATAACTGCCTGCGCTGACCCGCCGGGAGACAGTCAGGAGGCCACAAAAAAAAGGGCGCGCAAGCCAGAAGCCTGCGCGCCCTTTTTTTCACGTCATGAGGTCGATCAGAATTCGAACTTTGCCCCCACCCGGATTCCGTAAAGCGACTGACGAGTGACGGTGCCAAGGATTGGCGCACGCACACCGCTGTAGCGATATTGCACACATGCACCGGTCGGGCTCGCGGCGACCACGCCGGCAGCGGGTGCAGTGCCGGTGGGCGTTGCCACCGACAGACACTGTACCGAGGCGATCTGGGCGGTTTGCGGGAAACCGACCTGGCGCAAGGATCCCCAATCGCTGTCGATCAGGTTCAGCACATTTTCGATGTCCGCGAACAGTTTGAACCGGGCCGATCCCACGAACGCCGGGATTTCCTGTTCGACATGCAGATCGACGCGGAAGAAGTCGGGTGACTGCTGCGTATTCTTGGGGATGATGCGACCGCGATAGCGTCCGAGCCCTTCGCTTTCGACCACAGCATTGAACGCCGCTTCCGACGCCGCCGTATCGAAGCTGACGAGGGCGTCGCTCGCATTCGGGATATAGGCCAGGAAACGCCCGTTGTTTCCGGTCGTGCCGAACACCGGCGAACGGCCGCCGGAAAGGTCACCCACCGTGATGCTGTAAGGGCGACCCGAACGATATTCACCGAACAGGCTGAACCGCGTTTCGTAATCGCCGAAGAACGCACGTCGGAAATCGATGCTGAACTTATACTGGTCCCGGATCTGGTAAATCGAGGTTCCGGTCGCGGCAAAGTTCGGGTCGAGGAAAGCATTGTTCGAATAGAGCGACGCGGCTGTCGATGATGTTAGCGCGTTGGCATCGGTTACGTCCGACCGGGTATAGCTGCCGTCGATGGTCAGGCCGAAATCGAACCGCTTTTCAAAGCGGATGCTGCCGATGATCGCACGTCCGTCATCGCTGTTGGTCAGCAACAGATCTTGGTTATTGTCGCCCACGTTGAGCGCATTGTAGCGCGTACGACCATCGGGAAGACGCCCGATGGCGCGGCTGCGCAGGTCGGTCCACTGGTAGGCATTGATCGTCTCGTCATAGAGGATCTGTGCGCCGAACAGCCAGCCATCGCCCAAAAAGCCGAGATCGGCATCATAATCGACGCCAAACGAACCGCGCAATTTCTTGGCGATATCGAGATTGGGGTCGATCATGTTGACCGGCGCGAGCGCCAATGACGCGGTGTTTCGGGCGAGGAAGTCGGTAACCGCCGGGTTGAAGGTCCGCCCATCGACACCAATGAAGGCACCGTTGCAAATCGCGACCGCCGCCGGATCGACGACATTACAACCTGCAGGAGACGTGTTGCGCAGGATGTTGATCTGGTTGGTCAGCTGGCCGGTGTTCGAAAAGCTGTTCGACAGAAATACATCAGGCGTGCCGCCTGCAAAAATGCCGACACCGCCGCGAACGACGATCCGGTCGGTCGCTTCCCAGTTAAAGCCAAAGCGCGGCTGGAATGCGCCGCGACCGTTGAACGTGGCGCGGTTCGTGAAGCCCTGGCGTGCAAGGAAGTTGGCATTGAGCACGGGGATGACCGGATTGTTGTAGAGGTCGTAGCGCACCCCAGCCGTCACGACGAGGCTGTCGGTGACCTGCCAATCGTCCTGAATGCCGAACGTCCACGCCTGTGTCGAGAAATTGGCGGCGGCATCGTCAGGGTTGAGGCTGGGCACCGCATTGGCGAGGCTGAGGCTGCTCGCACGGCGCGCCTGAAAATCGGCAACCGAATCGAAGTAGAACTCACCCAGACTACGGGGCACGAACAGGTTGAAGGTGCTAATGTCGGTGTAACCGGCAAGGAACTTCAGGCTGTGGTCGCCCACTTCCAGCCGCGCGGTAAAGTCGGCGGACAGATTTTCCTGGCCCAGCTCGTTCGACTGGCGGAAAATATCCGGGCCGAAAAATACGCGGGCAACGCCGGGCGAACAGGCAGTGAGACTGCCGCC
>JANNMK010000061.1:0-1695 GCA_031397785.1 Sphingomonas sp.
GGTGCGGATCGCGTCGACCAATCGGGAACCGGCACGGCTGAAACGGGTGCGGACGTCGCCCGGGGCAATTGGCGCAAGATTGCCCAGATCGCCGCTGCCACCGGCAACCGCACGGGTTATGGTAGCAGCGCCCAATGGTTCGACGGAAGCGGCGTGGATGATGCGGCCGCGAAATTGCGCGCAATAGCCGCGCAGCGCCTGATCGGCGGTGATGGGCGTGGCCATGGTCTGGCGATCGACGGTCGCGCAATCGCCGAGACGCCCGACGATCCGAACGCGGACCGGGCCGGAGAAAGTTTGTGCGCCATAATAGCCCAGAACAGCGCCGCTGCTGGATGGATCATTGGCAATCGTTTCGCGCCGGTAACGGGCAAGCGCATCCTCGACAAACAGTCCGCCGATGAGCAGCCCCTCCATCATCACGCAGGGCGGGGTTTGTGCCGTCCGGCTGGTCGCTTCAGCAAAGCCAACGAGCGGTGCGCCGCTCGGCTGGCATATCTGGACCTGCGCGGGCAGGCCGGGCTGGGCCTGCGCGGGCGGACCGGCGACAGCCATGGCCGCCACCGGGACAATAGACGCCGCCAGCCAGCGCGCCGCCGAGCTGCCCAGGTTTACACAGGGTGATACTGACGTAGCGGCCAAACGACGGCCGTCTGCGGGGTTGCGAAACGGGGGTCGAGCAAGATCCGGCTGGAAGGTCATGCTGATAATTTACCACCGGCCAGCGATGTAGGACAGCGCGAAATTGCCGCAGATCATGCCCCCGGGCGTGGCCCCATCCACGCGCGCCACGCCGGGCCGGGAATCGCTTCTGACCGGCGATGTTCGACCGACAGGCCAAGGTCGGCATAGGCGATCCGCTGACGCGCCGCGTCGCCCTCGTTCAACGGCACCACAACCAGCCGCCGGTTGACGGTCGAGCGCCAGTTCATCCGTGCGGTATTTTCCTGGCCGACATAACAGCCCTTGGTGAAGCTGACGCCGTGCAATTCTGCTGCATTGCATTCGAGCCACAATGTTTCGCCATTGCCGAGTTCCGCCGCCCCTTCGGTGACGCCGAGCGACAGGCGGTAGGCGCGCCAGGCGGGGCTGGCGTCGCCATCGCTTGCGGGGCCGAGCCAGCGGTGGCCGAGGGCAGCGAGGCGGGGGTCGATCGTGGCCGGAGTTCCATCAAGCGACCAGTGCACCGCCAGCGCCGGTTCTGGCGCAATCTGGATGGCGCGGCGCAGGCGATAGAGAGTCAGCCGCCTGACAAGCGCGGCGCCCTCGCTCGCCTCGCAATCGATCAGCAGATCGTCGCCATCGGCCCAGACGAAAAAGTCGAACAAGCATTTGCCCTGAGCGGAGAGCAGCGCCGTCCACACCGGCAGCGCAGCCGTTACATCGCTGGTCACCAGCCCCTGCAGGAAACCCCGAACATCGTCGCCCGAGAGGCGGACAAGAGCGCGGTCGGCGAGGGTTGTTGCGGTCATCGCTCTTAGGTAGGTGGCGGCTATGCAAATGTCACCCAACACCCTGACTATCCGCCGCCCGGACGACTGGCACGTCCATTTGCGCGATGGAGCGATGCTGGAGGCTGTCGCGCACTATACTGCGCGGCAGTTTGCCCGGGCGATCGTCATGCCACGATCCTGCCCCTACGAGCGATCACACGAGCGGGTCGTTGCCACAGAACTACGAGCGATCCGTCGCGCA
>JANNMK010000092.1:0-6798 GCA_031397785.1 Sphingomonas sp.
GGCTGGCGTGGAAGGCGGCGATGCGCTGTGCCGCAAGTTCGATGGCGGCGCGCAATTCAGCGGGCAGGGCGGCACGCGCCTCGGCACATTGGGCGCGGTCGATCTGCCACCCTGCGCCGGCAAGGTCGCAGCGGTCGAACCGCAGGCTGAGTTCGGCCAGCGCCACATCGCCGCGCGCGCGCACATCCGCGATGATCGCCGCGACATCGCGCGACACATCGCCATCGGCTTCGCGCCGACCATCGACCAGCGCATCGAACGCTGCGCCAAAACCGGGGTCGCTGGTGGTCAGGCGCAAGGTCATGCCACGGCCGCCCGAAACGCTTCGATCATCGCCGGTATTTCCGGGTTCAGTTTGAACGCCGCGCGATTGACGATCAGCCGAGCGGTCACGTCGCTGATGAGGCCGCGTTCCTGCAGGCCGTTTTCCAGCAACGTCCTGCCGCTCGACACCAGATCGACAATGTGCGGGGCGAGGCCGAGGACCGGGGCGATTTCCATCGCGCCGTTCAATTTGATGCATTCGGCCTGCACGCCGCGCGCGGCAAACCAGGCGCGGGTGGTCGCAGGATATTTGGTGGCGACGCGCACATGGCTTGCCGATGCATCGATGGCGGGGGTCGCATCCGGGCTGGCCAGCGACAGGCGACACCGCCCGATCCGCAGATCGACGGGCGCATAAAGCTCTGAAAAATCAAACTCGTCGATCACGTCGGAACCGACGATGCCGATATGCGCCGCGCCATGCGCCACGAATGTCGCCACATCGAATGCGCGCACCCGGATGATCAACAGGTCGGGCCGGTTGGTGGCAAAGGTCAGCGCCCGGCTGGCGGAATCGAAAAAATCTGCTGCGGGCTCGATCCCGGCGGCGCGCAGCAGCGGCAGAGCCTCGTCGAGGATACGGCCCTTGGGGATGGCAAAAATCAGGCGGTCTGGCATGGTGCAGTGCAACTAGGGTGATGATGGGGTGGTGGCAAGATGAGCGAAGCAGCAACACGGCCCGAATTATTCGATCTAACCGATGTTGCCACCGGTATCCGGGCGCAGGCGGCGCATGTCGCCGCCAACGGCGCACCGGCCACTGCCAGCATCTGTCTCGCCCAACTCGCGGTGCTGACCAGCGCTACCGCTTGCGGACAACGGATGCGCGGCTGGCCGGGTAAGGTCCTCGCCGACGCTCTGCCGCTGCGTTTCGCGGGCGGGCTGCACTGGCTGCATCTGTCCGGCCAAGAAACCCGGCTGGTCCCGGTTTATCGCGGCGCAATCACCGATCAGACGGTCATCGACGCCGTCGTCCTCGCGGTGACCGCCGACCATGACGCGACGCTCCTGCCTTGGTTCGACAGCCCGCCGCAGACCAACGAGGCCGGCCGCTCGGCGAGCTTCATGGCCGGACTGCTCTGGCTGTCCGGCAGGCTCGGCTCGCGTTTCGAACTCAACGAGCTTGGCGCGAGCGCGGGCGTCAACACGATGATGGACCGTTATCATTACGACCTTGGCGGCACTGTCACAGGCCCGGCGACATCGCCGATGCACATCGTGCCCGAATGGCGCGGCCCGCCGCCGCCCGTCAACCCGGTCGAAATCGTCGCGATCAGGGGCTGCGATCAGGCCCCCGTCGACCTCTCCGACCCTGCCGCTGCGCTGCGCGTCAAATCCTATATCTGGCCCGAGAACAGCGGGCGCCTCGAACGGTTCGATGCAGCGCTGACCTTCGCCGCACAACAGGCACCCGATGTCGAGCGCGCCGATGCCGCCGACTGGGTCGAACAGCGGCTGGCTGCGCCGCAGGTCGCTGGCGTCACGCGGGTCATCCACCACAGCATCGTCTGGCAATATATTCCTGAGGATGGCCGGCAGCGCATCACCACCGCGATCGAGGCCGCCGGGGCAAAGGCCACTGCCGACCGCCCGCTGGCGTGGCTGACGCTCGAAACCAACCGCGCCACCTTTCGCCACGAACTCACCGTCCGTCACTGGCCGGGGACAGGCCAAGCGGTGCGGCTCGGCGAAGCGCAAGCCCATGGTGCATGGGTCGACTGGTGGGGCGGTTAACCAATGTTTAGCGCTCCGCCGTTATCCTGATGTCATGACTTCCGGATTGTCTTGCATCGGCCTTGCAGCAAGGCTGCTTGCACTGTCCTGGCTGTTGCTGGTCGGCGCGCCTGCTGCGGCGCAGGAATTGCTGCTCAACCGCAGTTTCGAAGCCCCTGTGGTTCCGA
Organism: Sphingomonas sp.; assembly: GCA_031397785.1. Taxonomy (GTDB): domain Bacteria; phylum Pseudomonadota; class Alphaproteobacteria; order Sphingomonadales; family Sphingomonadaceae; genus Sphingopyxis. The sequence continues at coordinate 2,226 of JANNMK010000092.1, forward strand.
ACAACGGCAATAATTTCTATACGACAATCCCGACCTGGACGGTGATCAACGTCAATCCGTCGACCCAGACGGTCCCGTTCAATGTCATTCGTCCGTTTGCAGGCTATGCCAACAACCCGACCGCGACGCCTACCGGCGGGGGCATCCAGTATCTCGACATCAACGGCGCATCGGGCACCATCCGCCAGACGGTGACGATCACCGGCGGCGGCATGGTCGATTTCAGCGGCTGGTTTTCGGTGCGCGACTTTTCGCAGGCACTGACCGGGCTGACGATCAATATCCGCACGTCGGGCGGCGCGCTGGTCAGTACCGTCAGCACCAGCTTTGCCGCGAGCGACCCCATCGGCCTTTGGAAACAGGCAGCCGCCGCCAATGTGCCGATTGCTGCCGGAACCTATATTTTCGAAGTAGAAATCCCCAATTTTGCCAATTTCGATCTGGCCAGCCTGGTGTTCAAGCCCGGCCTGACGGTCGACAAAACGGGCGTTGCCTTCAGCGATCCGGTCAAGGGCACCACGAATCCGCTTCAGATTCCGGGCGGCGTAACCGAATTTACCATCACGACCGCCAATCCAGGTGGCTACACCGTCACCGCCAACAGCATCGCCGTCGTCGATGCGACTCCGCCGGGGCTCGATCTGCTGGTCACGGACATCGGCGGGGCAGGAAGCGGTCCGGCGTCACTCGCGCCGGGTACGAGCACGCTTGGCTATGCGTTCACCAGCCTTGCCAGCACGACCGACGGGATCGAATTTTCCAATAATGGCGGGGCCAGCTATGTCTATACGCCGATCGTCGGGGCCAATGGCACCGATCCTGCCGTAACCCATGTCCGCGTCCGGCCGAGCGGGACGATGGCGGCCAATTCCTCCTTCGCGGTCCGTCTGCGCTATCGGGTGGAATGAAGATCTAACCGTCAGGCGGGCGGATGTGTCGCCAGCCAGCGGTCCATCGCCATGTTGACCGCATCGGGCGCTTCCCACGGCACGAAATGGCCGCAGCCATGCACTCGCTCGATAGCGAGAACGGCCACCACCCGGTCCAGCCCGTCGAGGTTGGAGGCGGGGAGCGCCAGATCGCCCATAGCCCAGATGACCAGCACCGGCATGGTCAGCACCGGAAAACACCCATCGAGGAACGCGGGACGCGGCGCATCATCATCCATCGCGGGCACATGCAGCGGCGTGGCGCGATACCAGTTGAGCATCGCAATCGCCGCGCCGGGCTCACGCCATGCCGCCATCAGCGCATCACGCTCGCCATCGTCCATCGCCGCCGACCGTTCCCAATTGACCGACGCTTGTAAAAACGCCGCCAGCCCCTGATCGCGGATCATTGGGTCGTGCGCTGGATCTCGGAAGGTGCGGATATACTGGCTCGCCGCGCGTTGCTCGGGATCGTCATACAACAGCCGCTGGAAAATGAACGGATGCGGCGCATTGGCGATGATCGCTCGCTCGACCCGGCCCGCTGACCCGTCCGTCGCCATGCCGTTGAGCGCGACGCTCCAGGCAATCGCCCCGCCCCAGTCATGCCCGACGATGGTGAACCGGCCAATCCCGAGCGCATCGGCGATGGCGAAAATATCGGCGGTCAGCTTGTCGGCGCTGTAATTTTCCACCCCGTCGGGCTTGTCCGACCGGCAATAGCCGCGCTGGTCCGGCGCGATGCAGCGATAGCGGTCCGACAGAAGCGCCAGCTGATGCCGCCAGGTGCGATGCGATTCAGGAAAGCCGTGCAGAAAAATGAGCACCGCGCCATCGCGCGGACCGATGTCGACGACATCGAGCGCAACCCCGGTGGAGAGCGCGATGCGCCGTTGCGGAAAATCGGCGAGGATCGGCCGGGTCACGGATAGCTGACGGTGTTGGGCACCGCCGGGATTTCGATCCGTTCGATCTCGTCCCCGGGTACAGTTGCAAAGCGATGCGCATTCCAGTCATCGCGCGCCTGGACGATCCGTTCGCGGCTGGAGCTGACGAAATTCCACCAGACATGGCGAGTGGTTGCAAAAGCTGCGCCACCTAGCAGCATGACGATGCCGCCCTGTTCGCTGGCCAGTGTCGCGGCATGGCCGGGGCGCAGAATATGGAGAAGCTGCGGGGCCAGCGTGATCGAATCGAGCGTGGCGCTGCCCCCGACAACGATCAGCGCTCGTTCTTCGGCTTCGGCATCGATGGGGATGCGTCCACCCGGCGATAGGCGGATATCGGCATAGACGGTCGGCGCATGCTGGGTGGTCGGGGCAGCTTCCCCCCATAATCGGCCCATGATCACGCGCGCCTGGACCCCTGCATCGCCAATCAGCGGCAGGTCGGCAGCGGCGACATGTTCGAAAGCGGGGTCGATCTCTTCCCGGCCATCGGGCAGGGCGAGCCAGGTTTGCATGCCATAGATGCGCCCGTGGTGGCTGCCTGCCGCGCGCTGGCGTTCGGCGAGCGGCGACCGTTCCGAATGGACGATGCCCGAACCTGCGGTCATCAGATTGACTGCGCCGGCTTCGATGACGGTCCGGGTGCCGATGCTGTCGCGGTGGCCGATCGCCCCGTCAAACAGATAGGTCACCGTCGACAGGTTGATGTGCGGGTGCGGGCGCACATCCATGCCGCCGCCCGGATCAAATTGTGCCGGCCCGAATGCATCGACGAAAATAAACGGCCCGACCATCGTGCGCCCGCGCGACGGCAGGGTGCGGTTGACGGTGAAAGCGCCGATATCGTGGCTCGACGGCGCGATCGATATGAGCAGGGGATGGCGATCGTCGATCGTCATTCCCCCGGTGCCAGCGCCTTGATCGCCATGGCGTGCACCCGGTGCGCCATCAGATCGCCCAGCGCGCGGTTGACCATCCGCTGCCGCTCGACGCGGTTTTTGCCGGCAAAGGTGGCGCTGACGATGGTCACGCTGAAATGCGATTCGCCGCTGCCATCGTCGCCGCTATGGCCGTGATGCGATGCGCTGTCGTTGCTGACAATCAGCGTTTCAGAGACCAGCGCAGACTTCAGGCGCGCCGTGATTTCCTGTTGGACCGGACCCATATTCACGCTCTCCATCCGCGCCTGCCTTGCCGTAACCTGCTTTTTTCCTATCTAGCGAAGTTGACCCATATTGAAAGGACGGGGCCGCACCCGGCCCGCACCGAGCGCTTGGCAGACAGACCCTCCCCCCGCTTTCACGGCCGCGTGCCCGGTGAGCGTCCCTGTTCGGTCGGGGGCTGCGAGGCGCACGGTGAATTCCGCGCCCCCGGCGCGCGCCGACCGGGGTTTGACGGACCGGGCGACTGGCGCTGGCTGTGCCTCGACCATGTTCGTGAATTCAACATGCGCTATAATTTTTTCGACGGCATGACGGCCGACGAAATTGCCGATGCGCAAACCCCCTATGCGGGATGGGCCGACACCGGCTGGGCGACCGAGACACGCGCCTTTGCTGCGGTTGGCGCCGACGCGCCGCCGAAATGGTCGGATTTTCGCGATCCGATGGATGCGCTCGGCACCCGTTTCCGTAAGGTCCGGGAACGCCTTGCCGATACGGAGGCGGGAATTTCGCCCGAAACCCGCGCCGCGTTCCGCACGCTCGACCTGCCGGTCGATGCCGACCTCCATCGTATCCGCAAATCCTATTCGACGCTGGTTCGCCGTTACCACCCTGATCGCAACGGCGGCGACCGCACCCACGAAAAGGCTTTGCAGGCGGTGATTGAGGCTTATACGCACCTCAAAAATCACGTCCGCCCCCGCGCCTGACCGCGCGCCAGCCTACAGGCCCGCCTGCCCGATGACCGATCTTCCCAATATCCAGCCCGACAGCCGCGACGCCACGATCATGGCCGCGCCCGACCGAACCACCGATGTGCGCGACGCATTCGGCATCGACATCGACTGGCAGGTGCCGTCCTTTTCGCAAAAGGACGAACGCGTTCCGGATTTCGATCCCGCCTATGTGTTCGATGCGGACACCACGCTCGCCATTCTGGCCGGCTTTGCCCATAATCGCCGGGTCATGGTGCAGGGCTATCATGGCACCGGCAAATCGACGCATATCGAACAGGTCGCGGCCCGCCTCAACTGGCCATGCATCCGCATCAACCTCGACAGCCATGTGTCCCGCATCGACCTGGTCGGGCGCGATGCCATCGTGCTGCGCGACGGCAAGCAGGTCACCGAATTTCGCGAAGGGCTGCTCCCCTGGGCGCTGCAATCGCCGACCGCGCTGGTGTTCGACGAATATGATGCTGGACGGCCCGATGTGATGTTCGTCATCCAGCGGGTGCTGGAAGCAGACGGCAAGCTGACCCTGCTCGACCAGAATCGTGTGATCCGCGCCCACCCCTGGTTCCGGCTGTTCGCCACCGCCAATACCGTCGGCCTTGGCGAGACCACCGGCCTTTATCATGGCACGCAGCAGATCAACCAGGGCCAGATGGACCGCTGGAACATCGTCGTCACACTGAACTATCTGCCAGAGGCAACCGAAGCGCGCATCGTGCTCGCCAAATCGGGCGAATATGACGATCCCAAGGGCAAGGTGACGGTCGACAATATGGTCAAGGTCGCCGAACTCACGCGGG
>JANNMK010000113.1:0-4975 GCA_031397785.1 Sphingomonas sp.
CGCCTCGGCGATGGCGGCGGAATTCGCCTCGGACAATCATGCCTATCTGGCCGGCCGTGTCGATCGCCGGATCGAACCGGTCGATCTCTACCTCGCCCATTTCCTCGGTCCGGCGGGGGCAGCCCGGTTCCTCGATGCCCATGCGCGCACACCCGACGCTGCGGCCGCTCCTTCCTTCGGTCCGCAGGCGCGCGCCAACCGCAGCATATTCTTCGATCGGACGGGGGCACCGCGCAGCTTCGACCAGATCCGGACCCGCTTCGCCGAACGCCTCGGTGCAGGACCGGCCCCGGCCCCGCCATCCGCCAGCGCTGACACGGGCACCCCATTTGTCCCCGGCCTATACTGGCAGACGCCGCTTGCGCCGTCGGAGCCTCGCCCTGACGATGCAGAGCGGCTGAGCCTCGCGGCCATGGCCGAACCCGCAGCGCCATGGCGCGGTGGCATCGACATGGAACGGGCGGCCTTGCTCCCATCGCCGCAGCAGGCGCGGCTGGCTTATCTCCTGCTCGCTGAGCTCGGCGCATGAGCCTTGCGTTGACCCGCCCCACAGCCGCGCGGCTCGCCAGCGTCGGCTTGGCCAGCATCCTGCCCGTCGCCATATTGGTGCTGGTGCTGCTGATGGTCGTGCCGATACCCGCTTTCCTGCTCGATGTCGGTTTCATCCTCAACATCATGATCAGCCTGGCGGTGCTGATGATCGCATTGTCGGTCGCTCGCCCGCTCGATTTCTCGTCGTTCCCGACCGTGCTGCTGTTCACGACATTGTTCCGCCTGTCGCTCAACGTCGCCTCGACCCGCGTCGTTCTGGTCGATGGCCATAATGGTCCCGGCGCTGCGGGCCATGTGATCGAGGCATTCGGGAATTTCCTGATCGGCGGCGATTATGCGGTCGGCATCTTTGTCTTTTTCATCCTGATGATCATCAATCTCATCGTCATTACCAAGGGCGCGGGGCGCGTTTCGGAGGTTTCAGCGCGCTTCATTCTCGATGCTTTGCCGGGCAAGCAGATGGCGATCGACGCCGATCTCAATGCCGGGCTGATGTCTCCCGACGATGCCCGGGTGCGGCGGCAGGAGGTGGCCACCGAAGCGGATTTCTATGGCTCGATGGATGGCGCATCGAAATTCGTCAAAGGCGATGCGGTTGCCGGCGTGCTCATCCTCGTGGTCAACATCGTCGGCGGGTTGATCCTCGGCACCGTCAGCCACGGCCTGACGCTCGGCGAAGCCGCTTCTGTCTACATTCTGCTCGCCATCGGCGACGCGCTCGTCGCCCAAGTGCCAGCGCTGCTGCTATCGATCGCCGCCGCGTCCATCGTCACCCGGGTCAACTCGCCGCTCGATCTTTCGGGCCAGATCGGCTCGCAATTCCAGTCTGCCAAGGCATGGGTTCCCGTCGCCATCATCCTGCTCATCCTCGGCATGCTCCCGGGAATGCCGCTGCTGGTGGTGTTGCCCGCCGCAGCCGTCGCCGGGGCCTTTGCCTGGAAACTGCATCGCAGGGCGACCGCACCGCCGCCGCCCGCGACGCTATTGGCCGAACCGTCGCCCAGCCAGATCGGCTGGGACGAAGTCGCTGACGAAGCGGTCATCGCGCTCGATCTCGGCTTTGCGCTGGTCGGGCTGGTCGACGAGCGCAAAGGTGCCCCATTGATGACGCGCATCACCGGCATCCGGCGGCAATTGTCGCGCGAACTCGGCTTCGTGCTGCCGATGGTCCGGGTGCGCGACGATCTGACCCTGGCCCCCAATGCCTATCGGATTTCCATCGGCGGGGTCGCGTTCGGCGAGGATGAAATTTGGCCCGAAGACCTGCTCGCGCTCGATGCCGGCGATCTGGTCGGCACGGTAGAGGGCAGGGCGGTGAAAGACCCCAGCTTCGGGCTCGATGCGGTCTGGATCGCTGCCCGGCAACGTGCTGATGCGGTCGCAGCAGGCTATACCGTCGTCGATGCGCCAACCGTCGTTGCGACCCATCTCAACCGGATCGTCGCCGGGCACGCCGCCGATCTGTTCGGTATCGACGAGGCGCAGGCGCTGGTCGACGCGCTCAAGGCCGCCGCGCCGCATCTGGTCGCCAACCTGTCACCTGCTCCCTTGCCGATGCCGGTGCTTGCTGCCATCTGCCGCGCGCTGCTCGCGGAGAATGTGCCGATCAGGGATTTTCGCCGTATCGCCGAAGCACTGGTCGAAGTCGTGCGCATCGAAAGCGATCCGGTGCAGATGGTCGAAGCATTGCGCCATCGCATCGGCGGGCTGATCGTTCAGGCCATCGTCCCGCTTCGAATGCCGCTCAGGGTTGCGACTTTCCATGCGGAACTGGAACGCCTGCTGCACGATGCCGTGCGCGCGGCCAACGGCGCCAACCATCCGTTCGAGCCCGGCCTTGCCCAGCGTATCATCGCTGCGGTCGCCGATGTGGCCGCGCACAGCCCCGATCCCGACGCGCCTTTTGCCGTCGTCACTGCGCCCGTCGTGCGTCGCGCCGTGGCACGCCTGCTCGCGCCGCACCTTCCTGAAACGCCAGTGCTGTCCTTCCTCGAAATCCCCGAATCACGGCCGGTCGATGTGATTGCCGTAATCGGTGACACGTCCTTTGATGCGGCAGCCGATGCGGCAGCCGATGCGGCAGCCGAACCGGCAGAGCAGGCGTGATGGCCAGCCACAGTCTCCCCCAACGACTTAGTCAGGATGCAGCCATGGCGCTCGACGATCCCGCGACCCTTTCGACCTACAATAGGACCGCGCGCAGCACCGGCAGCGCGCTGGTGCTGCAACATACACGGCTGGTCCGCAAGATCGCCTGGCATGTCCATGGCCGGGTATCGAGCGCCGTCGATATCGCCGATCTGATGCAGATCGGCATGGTCGCGCTGGTCGAGGCGGCCAATGCCTATGAAGATCGCGGCCACAGTTTTTCGACCTATGCGACGCTTAGAATTCGCGGCGCGATGATCGACGAGCTGCGCCGCACCGCGACCATCGGCCGTGCCGCGATGGCCAAAGCGCGAGAGATGGCGGCAGCAGCCAAGGCCATCGAAAATCGCGAAGGCCGCGGCGCCAGCGACGATGAAATGGCCGCCGCAATGGGCATCGCCCTGGCCGACTACCGGGCGTTGCTGCTGGAAACCCGGTCGGTGCGCCAGGAATCGATAGACGATCTCTATTCGGACCATAGCCTGTGGTTCGCGGACGATTGCGTGGGCGCCGATGAAATGATCGACCGGCAACGGCTGGCGGCAATGCTCGCCGACGGCATCCGTCGATTGCCTGAACGCGAAGCGGTGGTGCTGCAACTTTATTTCACCGAAGAACTCAACCTCAACGAGATCGGCGAAACGCTCGGCATCGGCGCCGCGCGCGTCTGCCAGATCAAGAAAGTCGCGCTCGACCGGCTGAAGGCCACGCTCGCTGATCTGATGTGAGCGCCGCCGTCCGTCCTCGCGGATGACACGCAACAATCCTCGCCGTTCAAGTCGCTCGCTGCCAGCCGTTCCCGCCCCGCTGTCGCTCCGCACTTGATGCACGGCTCGGCTCGTCCCCCTTATTGCCCCTTGCAAGGAAGAACCCGTTCACCTTCGACCAGCTTTGCACCCCAAAAAAAGGCCCCGGAACGAACCAGTCGTTCCGGGGCTGTTTCGCCTCTGAGGTCAATCGACTGGCGTCAACGCAGCAGGCTCAGCACATTCTGCTGGCTCTGGTTGGCCTGGGCCAGCATCGCCGTCGATGCCTGGCTCAGGATCTGCGCCTTGGCGAGGTTGCCAGTTTCGACCGAGAAATCGGCGTCTTCGATGCGGCTGCGTGCATCTGACAGGTTGGTGACCTGGTTCGACAGGTTGTTGACCGTCGACTCCAGGCGGCTCTGCGATGCACCCAGCGTAGCGCGGGTCGCGTTGACTGCGGTCAGCGCGGTGTCGACGTTGGTGATCGCGGTGCTGGCATTGGCGGCGGTATCGACCGCAGTCGTGGCGGCGAGATCGGCAAGCGCACCGAAGCTGATGTTCAGCGTGTCGCCGCTGCGGGTGCCGGTCTGGATCGCGGTGGCCCCGGCGGCGGCGGTATAGGTCGTGCCGGTTGCTGCCGAGTTGAAAATGCGCGTGCCGTTGAATTCGGTGGTCGCCAGCACATTGGTGATCTGAGCCTTCAATTCGGTGACTTCGGAATTCAGGTTGGTGCGGTCTTCGGCGGTATAGGTGCCCGATGCGCTCTGCACCGAAAGCTCGCGCACCCGCTGCAGCATGTTGGTCACTTCGCTGAGCGCGCCTTCCGCGGTCTGCGCCAGCGAAATGCCGTCGTTGGCGTTGCGCATCGCCTGGCTCATCCCGCGGATCTGCGATGTCATCTTGCTGCCGATGGCGAGGCCAGCGGCATCGTCCTTGGCCGAATTGATCCGCTTGCCGGTGGACAGACGCTCCATCGCGGTCTGCAGCATATTATTGGCCACACGGCCGCCATTCTGGGCGCGCAGCGACGCGGTATTGGTGTTGATTACAGTCATCGAAAAATCCTTTCTCGCAAAGCCGGCAAGGAACTGTGCGACCGGCATGACAGCAGTAACGACCGCTGCAGGACCGCATTTAATCGCCTGCTGAAATGACGGGTTTCCGACACCGCCGGGACGGCACACCGGCACCTTGCGCTTCCGCCTCGGTGTGCGGCGCCCCCATTTGCGCCAATCCCCGATCTGGCACGGGCTTTGCGATGCGTGACCTGACTGATCCGAACGCGCGAAAGGGACCACGCCGATGACAATCGATGCCAGCCGCATCATGGCAATGCGAACGACCATCCTCGAACAGAATAGCGCGCTGCAACGCGCCGCAGGGGTCGGGCAAAGCGCAGCGGGAACGCCATCCGGTGATAGCATCGGCGGGGTGACCGGTTTTGCCGATGCAATGCGTGCAGCGGTCAGCGACGTCAACGCGATGCAAAGCCGGTCGAGCGCCACCACCGAAGCCTATGAGCGCGGCGA
>JANNMK010000131.1:0-18558 GCA_031397785.1 Sphingomonas sp.
GGATGATCTGGGACCAGATCGTCGATATCGATCTCGAACGGCGGCCGTTCCGCGCGGTCGGGGACGGCGGCGACGTCTATCTCGCCGACACGCTGGTCATCGCGACCGGCGCTCAGGCCAAATGGCTCGGCGCGCCCGGCGAACATGAACTGGGCGGCAAGGGTGTCTCGGCATGCGCCACCTGCGACGGGTTTTTCTATCGCGGCAAAAAGGTGGTGGTGATCGGCGGCGGCAACACCGCGGTCGAAGAGGCGCTCTACCTCACCAACCACAGTGACGACGTGACCTTGATCCACCGGCGCGACAGCTTGCGCGCCGAAAAAATCCTGCAGGACAGGCTGTTCGCCAATCCCAAGATTTCGGTGGTGTGGAACAAGGCGGTCGACCGGTTCGTCGCTGGCGAAGGGGTGGCGGGCCTCGTTGGCGTGGACCTGTCCGATACCGTGTCGGGGGAAAAGAGCCACATCGCCTGCGATGGCGCGTTCGTCGCGATCGGTCACAAGCCGGCGACGGAGATTTTCCGCGGCAAGCTCGAAATGGACGGCGAAGGCTATCTGGTCGTCGAGACCGGCACGCCCAAGACCGCGGTTCCCGGCGTATTCGCGGCCGGCGACGTCGCCGACAAAATCTATCGCCAGGCCGTTACTGCCGCCGGGCTCGGCTGCATGGCCGCGCTCGACGCCGAACGCTTCCTCTCGCACCATGCCTACGCCGGTGCCGCGACCTGGTAACCGCCCCTCGTCATTGCGAGCGCAGCGCGGCAATCCAGAGCGTCCGACACTGCCCGAGGTACCGCACGTCCTGATCAGACCGGCTTAAGCCCTTGAAACGGCTCATCCGGAAGACGAATTTCCACCGCATCCCCCGGGACCACCTCGCCGCCGCTTTCAACCACGCTCATCACCCCGCTCAGCCGGATGAGGTCACCGCCGGCCCCGCGCGCCAGGCTCGCTGCCATCAGCCCCGGCATGAACCGGTCCATCTGGATGCACGGATTGCGCAATCCGGTGACGCGCACCACCGCGCCATCGCCGCCCAGAATCAGTCGTGTGTCGACGGGCAGGGCGATCAGATCAATCCCGTCGACCAGCACATTCTCGCCGATGTCGCCGGGCGAAAGGGCAAATCCCAGCGCCGCGGCATGGGCGATAAAGCCGGTGTCGATGAGGTGCACCTGACGCAGATTGGGCAGCATCGGGTTGAACCGTGCCCGTGACCGATGCTTGACCCGCTCACCCATATGCCCGTCGCCGTCGACGCCCAGCCCGGCGATGAGGCGGATCCCGGTCTGCGGTGTCTTGCTGAAACGGTGGCCGCGTCGCGCGCTGACCGCGATGATGCGGCCTTCGGTCATGTAATAATATCGTTGCGACGTGGCGCTGTCATGCCTATGGCTTTCCGAAGATATGGGGCCTTAGCTCAGCTGGGAGAGCGCGTCGTTCGCAATGACGAGGTCAGCGGTTCGATCCCGCTAGGCTCCACCATTTCCTGTCGCGCCGGAAGAGGGCGACGGACCCCCAGAGCCGCCTTCGAGGCCCAGCATATGGCCCGGCCCCCGCTTCATATTGGCGCCAATCCGCCGGATCACGCGCCGCAATGCCAGCAATGCTATGATCGATGCAGTCGCCATGACCACGGCGATGACCGCCGCAATCACCGGATTGGCCAGTGCAAGCGCCGCCAGCCCAAATGTCGCGACGTCTTCGCTCGCCGACACCGCGACATTGCTGAACGGTTCGGGGCTTGCATTGACCACAGCGCGAGTGCCGGCCTTCACGCCGTGACTGAGCAATGCGCCGCCACCGCCCAGCAAAAAAGTGACGATCTGCATCGCCGGATCGCCCGGATCGACAATGGCGAGCGAAAGGAGCGCGCCGCCCAACGGTCGGATGACGCTGTGCAACCCGTCCCAGGCGCTGTCGAGCCACGCGATCTTGTCCGCGAAAAACTCGGCAACAAAGCCGATCCCGGCCGTACCGAGCACCCATGGATTGGCAAGTATGTCGAGCGCAGCAAGCGACGAGGGAAGGGCAATCACGCCGAATCGCATGGCCAGCCCCGCTGCCAGCAAACTGAAATACAGCCGCCACCCCGACAACAGGCTGAAACTGGCAGCGAGCGCGACGATTTCGACAGCTGACATGATGCAGATCCGTTCCGGAAGGCCGATATGGTTCAACAGGTTGCCGCAGTGCGCCCGAACGAGCAAGATAAAGCGATGAGCACCGCTATCCTCGACGAATCCTCGGAACCAATCGGCCCGGGCCCGCACGTGTTCAGCGACGACGATGATGAAACGGGGCTGACCCCCGCCCATCCGGCGGCAACATTGGTCGTCTTTCACGAAGCCGTCGCAGGTGGGCCGCCGCAGATATTGATGGTCCGCCGTTCGCAGGCCATGAGGTTTGCGGCCGGCGCTGCGGTATTCCCGGGTGGCCGCGTCGACGCCGATGATCACCAGCTTGGCGCGCAGCACGCGTCGGCCCTGGCTATCGATCCGCGCGATGCCGCTGGCCGGATTGCCGCGATCCGCGAAACGATCGAGGAAACCGGGCTTGCTGTGGGTCTTGCGGTCGGGGCGGGGGACGCCGCGCTTGCTGCAATCCGGCAGGGTCTTTTGGAGGAGCAGCCATTTTCGATGCTGCTCGAGCGCCATGGAGCTACGCTCGATCTCGCCCACCTCGTGCCGTTCAGCCGCTGGCGCCCGAATTTTGTGCATTCCCGTGTTTTCGACACCCGTTTTTATCTGGCCCGCACAACCGGTCCGCTGCCCGCGCTCAGCGTGATCACGGCGGAGAATAGCGCGCTTTTCTGGATTTCTGCCGCCGATGCGCTGGACCGCGCTGCCAGCGGAGAACTCACCCTGATTTTTCCGACCAAGCGTAACCTCGAACGGCTCGCGACATTCGCTACATATGCGCAAGGAGTCGAATCAGCAGTCCAGTTCGCTCCGCGCCGCATCACCCCTTTCGTGACGGAGGAGAACGGACAACGATATTTGTGTATTCGTGACGACTGTGGCTATCCAGTGATCAAAGAAGCAGTTGGCACCTCCACCCGCAGTTAAGCTTTTGGTCATCGGTCTCAATTAGAGGGCGTCTTGCCTGACTGAGGTGCAAGATTGTTGTGGAACTCCCGCAGTGTCCGACTTTCCTGCGCTAGCGATGCACAAGCGACTTGCCATTCCGGTGGCGCTTGGCTAATGATGAAGGGCAGAGCGGGATTTGATGGCTTAGGCTAAAGAGGTCGAGCCCTTCTGTAACTAAGACGCGAAATGCAATTGCCAGTGTAGAATAGAATGACCTTCCTCAAGAAAGCGACTGTGGCTTTTGCCGCTCTGTCGATGGTGGCCGCCCCTGTCGCCGCATCGGCTGCTCCTGCCGCTAACTTCGATGGCCTTCGCGCCAGCACCGAAGTCAATGGTGCCGCTCTCGGCGAAACCGCCGGTGAATCGTGGATCCTGCTTTTGCTGGCTGCCGCTGCTATCATCGCTGGTATCGTTATTGCAGCTGATGGTTCGGACGACTCGCCGACCAGCCCCTAGTCTGGTGGCCTGACCAAGGCCGTCATCCTAGTCAGTTTCGAAAAACTCCTGGTGGTATCCACCGGGAGTTTTTTGCCGTTCTGTTAACTTGCGGACATAATGGTCCGGAATTCCTGCTACTGAAAATTGTCTGCCAGTCGGGATCTATTGGCGAGTAACGAGTGGAATGTTCCGTCGATGATGGATTGTCGGCAGATGCGATCGGGTGGTGCCGACCACGGTCAAATCGATTTCTGCGAAACCAACGCCTGGATATTCTCCCATATCGAGCAAAACCCGCCCCCATGGGTCGACCACCAGCGCGTGACCGAAAGTCGTCCGGCCATCGTCATGCTGTCCACACTGCGCCGCTGCAACGACGAAGCAGCCCTGTTCGATTGCTCGCGCCCGCAGCAGGAGATGCCAATGTGCTGTCCCGGTTGGCACTGTGAATGCTGACGGTATCGCAAGGACATTTGCCCCCGCCGCGCTTAGTGCATCGTAAAGCGCACCAAAGCGCATGTCATAACAGATCGACAAACCAAGCGCCCCGATGGGGCAATCGACGACCACTGCCGTGTCCCCTGGCGCATAGGCGCTGGATTCGCGCCAGCTTTCGCCGGTCGGCAGATCGACATCAAACAGATGCAGTTTGTCGTACCGGGCCCGGATGGTGCCGCGATCGTCGATCACGAGGCTCCGGTTGCGCCAGCGCTCGTCATCACCTTTCACCGCCAGCGACCCCAGGTGCAACCAGATGTTGCTAGCTTTTGCAGCAGCGCACATTGATGCTACAAAATCGCTGGTCTCCTCGGTCACAACATGTGCGGTTGCTCGCGTGCGGTCGCGGTCGATCATGGCAGACATCTCTGGCGCAAAAGCCATGACCGCTCCGCCGTCCGCTGCTTCGGTCAGCGCAGCCCGGATCGTTTCGGCGTTGACCAGCGGATCGGTGCCGCTGGTCATTTGCACCATCGCGATTTTCGCCATCGTCCACCGTTTCCCGTTTGCGCTCGGCCGCGCTGGCATGCTTAAGTGCGGTGTCATCGTCCGGCAAGCGGGGGCAGGGCGGCAAAATGTTCAGCCAAGCGAAAGAAACGGCATCTATGGTCGCCCGCATGACATCATATCCGTTCCGTCGCAGCATCGCCGCGCTGTTGTCGCTTACCCTGGTCGCTGCACCGATCGGCGGCGCCTTTGCCCAGACCCGCGCCAAATCGGCCGCCACGCCCGCTGCGACCGCCCGCCCTGCCGTTACCGTCGATCGCGCGCCGTGGTTGTATGAGGGCAGCGATATCCCGCGTGATGCCGGGTGGCAGTTCGGACGGCTCGACAATGGCCTGCGCTTTGCCGTGCGGCGCAACGGCGTGCCGCCGGGTCAGGTCACCATCCGGTTGCGTGTCGATGCAGGGTCGCTGATGGAGCGGCCGGAAGAGGCGGGCTGGGCCCATCTGATAGAGCATCTGGCATTTCGCGAATCGCGTTATCTTCCGAGCGGTGAGGCCAGGCGTGCCTGGCAGCGGCTCGGCATCAGCTTTGGCAGCGATTCCAACGCGTCGACCGGGCCCACTTCGACAATTTATCAGCTGGATATTCCCGCTGCGACGCCGCAATCGTTCAATGAAAGCATGCGTCTGTTGTCGGGCATGATCCGCGAGCCGGTGTTGACGGACACGACGATCAATGCGGAACGACCGATCGTCGTGGCCGAACGCCGGGAACATGACGGACCGGAGTTCCGTATTTCGACGGCGGGCCGCGAACATGTCTTTGCCGGGCAATTGCTCGGACAGCGATCGACCATCGGCACCGAAGAAACATTGCAGGCCGCCAACGCGGGGGGTGTGCGTGCATTTCATGATCGCTGGTATCGGCCCGAACGGGTCGTGATCGCGATTGCAGGCGATCTCGACCCGGCGATGCTCGAGGCCGCAGTTACGCAGAATTTCGGCGACTGGGCTGCGCGTGGCCCCGCTGGACAGGACCCCGATTTCGGACGGCCCGATCCGTCGCTGCCTGTAGCGCGTGTTGTCGTCGAACCATCGCAGCCGATGGTTGCCAACATCAGCTATCTTCGCCCGTGGACGCGTGTCACCGATACCATTGCCTATACGCAGGGTCTGATGCTCGACACGCTGGCGACGCTGATCGTCAACCGCCGGCTCGAGGAGCGGGCGCGCGGTGGCGGGAAATATCTTCTGGCGCGGATCGAAGAGGACAAGCCAAGCCGTTCGGCATGGCTGACGACATTGACGGTGGTACCGCTTGAAGCCGACTGGCAGGGCGCGGTTGCCGACGCCCGTTCGGTTGTCGCAGCGTCGGCGGTGAATGCGCCGACGCAGGCGGAGATCGACCGCGAATTTGCAGATGTCGTCACCTATCTGACGCGTGAACTTGCCAATGCACAAAATGAGCCCGGGACCAAACAGGCTGACGATCTGCTCAACGCCGTGGACATCGGCGAGACGGTGACGTCGCCCGACCATGCGCTGACGATATGGAATTCGACCCGGCCACTGGCGACGCCGCAGGCCATGCTCGAACGGATGCGGGTGCTGTTGTCGGGCGATGCCCAGCGTATCCTGCTGACCAGCCCGACACCAATCGCCAATGGCGAAACCCGGCTTGCGGCGGCGCTGGCTGCAACCCCGGTCCGTCTGGCTGCAGATGAGGCCACAAGCCGCGCACTGACCTTTGCCGATCTGCCGCGGATCGGCAGCCGCGGTAGCCTGGTATCGCGCACACCTATCGAGCGGTTCGACATGGAGCGCTGGGAACTGAGCAACGGTGTCACCGCGCTGGTCCGTGCGACCGAGATCGAACCCGACAAAATCCGCATCCGCGTCCGCTGGGGTGGCGGACGACGCGGAATCGCTCCGCAGTCGGCCAATTTGCTCTGGGCTGGCGAGGGCGCATTGGTCGAGAGCGGGGTCGGTCGGTTTGACCAGAGTGCGCTCGACCGGCTGGTCAACGGCCGGCAGATCGGTATGGCATTCGGCATCGATGACGATGCCTTCGAATTCAGCGCCGAAACGCGGCGTGAGGATCTGGCCGATCAGCTGCGTCTGCTCGCGGCCAAATTCGCTTCGCCCGGATGGCAGTCCCAGCCGGTCCAGCGATTGCGCGCCGGAATGCTGCTCAGCCACGATACGTTGCGTGCATCGCCGATGGCTGTGGTCGAGAACGAACTACAATCGCTGCTCTATTCGAACGATCGCCGGTTCGGGCCGCCGACCCGGGCCGAAATAGACCGGCTGACCCCGGCGGCATTTCGCGCATTCTGGGAGCCGCAGCTGCGCGAGGGGCCCATCGAGGTCCAGCTGTTCGGCGACATCGGCACGCTCGACCTGCAGACGATGATCCTCGATACATTCGGTGCGCTGCGGCCGCGCGGCGCGCCCAGCACGCCGGCGGGATCGGGCGATGTCGTGCCGACCCCGGTTCCCGCAAGCCCGATCGTCGTGCGCCATAGCGGCGGGGAGACGCAGGCGGCCGTGGTATTGTCCTACCCGACGAGCGGTGGCATCGAGAATATCCGCACGTCGCGCCAACTCGAAATCCTTGCCGCGATCTTCAACGACCGGCTGTATGAGCGGCTGCGCGATCAAGCCGGGGCGAGCTACAGCCAGGCGGTTACCAGTAACTGGTCGAACGATTTCCCCAGCGCCGGCTATCTGTTTGTCGGCGGGCTGGTCAGACCGCAGGACCAGGAACTGATGCTGAGCGCGGCGCGCGATATTGCCGCCGAACTGGTGGCGACGCCGGTTACGCCCGACGAGCTGCAGCGCGCGACCGGTCCGGCATCCGAACAGATTGTCCGGGCATCGTCGGGCAATGTGTTCTGGATGTACGAAACCGAAGGGGCGACCCGCGATCCGCGCCTGTTCACCGCATTGCGCACCTATCTGACCGACTTGACCCGGGTGACCCCGACCGAGCTGCAGGCGCTGGCGGCGCAATATCTGGTGCCGGAACGAGCGGTTCCGGTGCTGATTCTGCCGGAAGGCGCAGCGGCGGGAACGGTTGCCGCGCGGTAGGATGTCGCCTTGGCAGGGCAGCGGATTTCTGCCCAGTGGCTCTCTGGCTGGCAGTGGCCAAGTCAGCTTCCTTCACGCTTTGCCTTGCGCACTCGAGGTGCGGTGTCGAGCTCACCGCGGGCGACAATGGCCTGGCGAACCTCGGCACGATGGTCGTGAATCGACGCGATGACCGGGCCGACCGCGACACCGATGTCGACTAGCAACGCCTCTGCCATCTGCAGCGATCCTTCGAGCGCCTCTGGCACCGCATCATTGGCGCCGGCGCGATAAAGCGCGGCGGCGTCGCCGGCGTCGCGGGCCCGGGTGACAATTGCGAGATCGGGATATTGTGCACGCAGCGCGCGGGTTAGCGCCAACTGCTGCACCGGATCGTCCATGGTCAGCACGATGCCGGCCAGCGGCATGTCCGAAAAGCGGTCGAGAAAGCGCGAGCGTGCCGCATCCCCGTAGCGCACATTATAGCCGCGATGGCGCGCACGAGCGACGGCATCGACATCCGCCTCGATGGCGAGATAGGCGCGGCCATGCCGGTCGAGCAGATCGGCGATGACCATGCCAACCCGCCCGAAGCCGATGATCAGCACCTGCGGATCGCCATCGCTGGCTGACGCTTCCTTCAGCCCGGGCTGGTCAATCCGTCGTGCCAGACTGTGGCCGACCTTGGCCAGCAACGGCGTGATGGTAAGGCCGATGGCGGTTACGATTTGCCAGAAGGCGGCATCGGCGCTGCTGACCACACCGGCTGCCACCGCCGCACCGAGCACGATGAGCGTGGTTTCGGACGGGCTGGCCATCAGCACCGCGACTTCGGCTGCGGTACCGGTGCGGACATTGGAAAACCGCAGCAACAGATAGGTGACCACGACCTTGATGGCGAGGATGCCGATGACCGCGCCGACAACAGTGGTCCAGTCGGCAGCGATGGCAGCCAGATCGACCCCCATGCCGATGGTGATAAGGAAGACCCCCAGCGCCAGTCCCTTGAACGGCGCCATGATCGCCTCAACCTCGCCATGATAATCGGTTTCGGCGATCATCAGACCGGCCAGCAGCGCGCCGACGATCGGCGACAGGCCGACGCTGGTGGTGGCCAGTGCAGCGAGGATGACGACGAGCAGACTGACCGCCAGAAACAGTTCCGGATTTTTGGCGCGCGCTGCCTGGGCGAACAGGCGCGGCAGCAGGAACCAGCCGACCAGCAGCAGCGCGGCAATCATCGCCAGGCTTTGCCAGATCAGCGTTACCAGTCCGCCGACCGGGTCGCTGCCGCCCGCGCCGGGTGCAAGCGCGCCCAATATGAAGATGATCGGCACGATGGCGAGGTCTTCGAACAACAGCATCGAGAAGGCATTTTGCCCGACCCGCCCCGTCGTCCCCGAAATCGGCAGGACCAGTGCGGTCGAGGACAGGGTGAGAGCAAAACCGAGACCGAGCGCAGGCAGCCACGGCGTGCCGAACAGCGCCAGGGCGGCAGCAATGGCAAAACCGCCGCCGAATAATTCACCGGCGCCGATGCCGAACACCTTGGCGCGCAACAGCCATAATCGCCGGAACGACAACTCCAGCCCGATCGAAAACAACAGGAGGACAATGCCAAGTTCGGCAAAAGGCGCAATCACCGTCTGATCGGTGATGGTGACATAATGCAGCCAGGGATAGGCACCGACCAGCATGCCGAGGCCGAATGGCCCGACGGTGATGCCGACCAGGATGAAACCGATCACCGGCGAAATCCTGAGTCGCGCGAATGCCGGAATGACAATCCCGGCCGCACCGAGGATGACCAGCGCATCAGACAGGCTGGTATCGGCAAGGGTCAGGCTATCCATGGTGCTGGCTTAGCCGTTGAGGGAATGGAAAGTCACGCGACGGCTGGCACGTCGCCGCTATTCTGCAAAAGCCGATCGGCCATGGTCAAAGCGAGCGGATGGATGGGCCGGTGCCTTGTTCATCTTCGTCCGGCGGGGCGGGGATGGTGTTTTGCGCAAGATAGGCGCGGGCGTTGTCGCTGAGCGGGGTGGGGCCGACATCGCCGTGGAGCGCGCAGTGGAGAGCATCCAGCCTGCCTTCGAAATTGCACCAGTCCCCGGCGGCCTGTTCGTCCGAAAGCGCGCCGGGTGCCGGGCGGTCCATTGCCTCGACAGGGGCCAGGGGTGATACGGAGTGACACCCACGTGGAGCGGAAAGTTGCTCTGCGGGCGGAGCCGCGATGCTGTCGCCTTCATCCGCACGGTCGTCGCTGCGCTCCTCGTCATCCGCGTGTTCGTTTTCGTCTTCGTCTTCGTCTTGCCCGTCCTGTTCGTGCATTTCGTCCGCGGCAAGGTCGCGGCGATAATCCTCTTCGTTGTAATCGTCATCGCTATCGTCATTCTGCGATTCAAACTGGATATATGCGCGCTCTGCGGCGGTCATCATCGGGCTGTAATGGCCGAAGCGATGGCGGCGCGCGGCGGCGGCAATCGCCTCATTCTCCCGGTCCGCCTGCGATGCCGGGTAGCAATCGTCGGTTGGCTGTCCGGCGGCGAGGGTTTCGACGAGGCGGCCGAAGCAATCGCGGGCGCGGCGGGCGATCGTGACGTCCTCCTGTCCGGCGAAATTGTCGAGCCGGGCAAGCAGCGCGAGCAGCAGCCGGTTGTCATGGCGTTTTCTGGTGCCGACGACTTCGCCGCGAAAAAACACATCCTCGTCCCAGCCATGCAGCGCGCGGCTGTGCAATTCCTCGATGACGACTTCACGGCTGATCATCCGCGCGCTGGCCCAGGCGCGAGCGAATTCGGGATCGCGGGCGCGGTGTCGATACGCCGATTGCGGGGAGAGGCCGACAGTCTTAACGGCGGCGAGGACTTCCCCCGATGCGGCGAGCGCGTCGATGAAAGCGGCTTTGGTGGCTGGCGTCCAGCCCTGATGTGCATGATCCATGCGATTCCATATAACCCATATGGTTATATGTAGGACAGCGGATTTTTTGTCGAGGCTCCCCCCATCACGCATGTGTGCGGACAAGGGGCGGGCGAGGCCGGTGTCGAGCGGCGGGAAATCGAATGCGATGCCATATTATCGGGCGCTGCTGCCAATCGCGTGGCGATCTATGGTCGAGCGGTGAACAGTGGATACCGCCAGCGGAACATGGTCTTTTTTGGCGTCTTTGCATGCTATCGTCAGCGCGGTACGCAGGTGGTTGTGCGATCTCAGTTACCGGTAAACCAGCCGCAAGCGGGCCTCGTTGCCGATGCTGTCGTCCTGCAGCGGGACGCGAAAGCTCATGCCGTTGGGGCGAATGTCGATCGGCTCGGCATAGCCGGTGATGGACACGCTCGAAATTTCCTGTGGCACGCTGGTGTAGAGCGCGACGCTGGAGCTGCCGCACGGGCCGACTGCGCCTGCCAGCATCCGCACCGGCAGGCTGAGCCGCGCGAAAGCGATCGACACGCGGCATTGCAGCCGCATGTCGCCGAAACGGCGGTCGGCGATGCTGCTGCCGGGGGACAGGACGAGCGGCTGGATGCGGATGCCGCCGCCTGCGCCGGCCACGCGCAGGTCCCAATTGCCCAGTGACAGTGCGTCAGCGGGCAATTCGAAGCGACCGTCGCCGTCGAGCGGCAGATCGAGAATGGCGCGGGTGCCGTCGCGTAACCGCCGCCGGTCGCGCAAATAGACCTGCACCCCGTCCAGAGTGGGGTTGCCGGCTGCCTTGACCGAAAAGCGGAGACGGGCGGCGGGGGCGAAAGCGGAGCGGTGGGTCACGAATGCCTGCAACGCATCGCGCAGGGCATCACCGGTCAGTCGGAATTGCCCGCCATTGTCACCGACGACGACGATATCGTCGCTGCCTTCGCGGTCGGTGTCGACGTCACCACCACGCGCGATAGTGCCGTCGGTTTCGATCGTGGTCGGTGCATCCTGAGCCGACGCCAGGGACGCCGCGATCAGCGGGAGGGTGGCGGCCAGTGCAATGGCCCGGTGCCGGTAGTTCAAGCCCAGCGGCCCATTTCGGTTTCGAGATTGGCGCGGATGCTTTCGAAGAATTGTTCGGTGGTCTGCCATTTCTGGTCGGGGCCGATCAGGATGGCGAGGTCCTTTGTCATGTCGCCGTTTTCGACGGTTTCGATGCAGACGCGTTCGAGCGTTTCGGCAAAGCGCACGACGTCGGGCGTTTCATCGAAGGTACCGCGATAGTGCAGCCCCTGCGTCCAGGCGAAGATCGAGGCGATGGGGTTGGTGCTGGTCGCCTTGCCCTGCTGGTGCATGCGGTAGTGGCGGGTGACGGTGCCATGGGCGGCTTCGGCTTCGACCGTCTTGCCATCGGGGCTGAGCAGCACCGAGGTCATCAGGCCGAGTGAACCGAAGCCCTGCGCGACCGTGTCCGACTGCACATCGCCGTCGTAATTCTTGCAGGCCCAGACAAATTTGCCCGACCATTTGAGCGCGGAAGCGACCATGTCGTCGATCAGCCGATGTTCGTAGATTGTGCCAGCGGCGGCGAACTTGTCCTTGAATTCGCTGTCGAAAATCTCCTGGAACAGGTCCTTGAAGCGGCCGTCATAGGCCTTGAGGATGGTGTTCTTGGTCGACAGATAGAGCGGCCAGCCGCGGCCGACCGCATAGTTCATGCTGGCGCGCGCGAAGTCGCGGATCGAGTCGTCGAGATTGTACATGCCCATCGCGACGCCGGCGGATGGGAACTGGAACACTTCTTCGTCGATCACGGTGCCGTCGGTGCCTTCGAACACCAGGCGGAGCTTTCCGGGGCCGGGGACGAGGAAATCGGTTGCCTTATACTGGTCGCCGAACGCATGGCGGCCGACGACGATCGGGTCGGTCCAGCCGGGAACGAGGCGGGGCACGTTCTTGATGACGATCGGTTCGCGGAACACCACGCCACCCAGGATGTTGCGGATGGTGCCGTTTGGCGATTTCCACATTTTCTTGAGCGCAAATTCCTCGACCCGCTGTTCATCCGGGGTGATCGTCGCGCATTTGACGCCAACGCCATGTTCGCGGATGGCATTGGCCGAATCGACAGTGATCCGGTCGTTGGTCTCGTCGCGCTTTTCGACGGAAAGATCGTAATATTTGAGATCGATATCTAGATAGGGGAGGATCAGGCGTTCGCGGATCCACTGCCAGATGATCCGGGTCATTTCGTCGCCATCGAGTTCGACGACCGGGTTTTTCACCTTGATCTTGGCCATGCGCTGTGCCTCTTCTCTTTGTGCCGGGGAGGGCGGCCGGGACGCCCCCGATCCGTTATATGCGCTGGCCTTAGGCAAAGCGCGGGGCGAGCGCAATATCGCGGTATCGGCGATTGTGCGAGCGGCACCAAGGCCTTAGGATGGAGCATAAATCCACGAAGGATCGCACGCAGCCCCATGCCCGATATGCCCCCCGACAGCCCAACCGCAGCGTTTTCCGAGCGCGCCACATCCGTCCCCGCGACTGGCGCCAGCCGTGCCAGCAACCTCGCCGGGGCGTCCGCCAAATGGTCGTGGCCGCCGATTCATCCCGAAGGCCGAAAATTCATCCTGATTTCGGGCGTGATCACCCTCGTCTTTGCCTTTCTGGCCTGGGAAACGGTGGCATGGCCGATGGTTGCAGTGACGATCTGGGTTGCCGCCTTCTTTCGCGACCCCCTACGCGTCACGCCGCAGGGCGACGATTTGATCGTCTCGCCCGCCGATGGCCTGATCACCATGATCGCCGATGTGCCGCCGCCGCCGGAACTGGCGATGGCCAATGCACTGGGCGACGGACTGGTCACGCGCGTGTCGATTTTCATGAATGTGTTCGACGTTCATATCAATCGCGCGCCGATCGCGGGGACGGTGACGCACCGCCATTATATTGCCGGCGCGTTCGTCAATGCCGATCTCGACAAGGCGAGCGAGGACAACGAGCGCCAGCATTTCCTCATCGAACGAGGCGACGGGCTGAAGATTGGCTTTACCCAGATCGCCGGGCTGATAGCGCGGCGGATCGTGGCGCATGTCAAGCCGGGTGATGTCGTCGCGGCGGG
Source organism: Sphingomonas sp. (assembly GCA_031397785.1). Taxonomy (GTDB): domain Bacteria; phylum Pseudomonadota; class Alphaproteobacteria; order Sphingomonadales; family Sphingomonadaceae; genus Sphingopyxis. The sequence continues at coordinate 13,577 of JANNMK010000131.1, forward strand.
GCAGCGCGTTGGCCTGATCCGTTTCGGCAGCCGGGTCGATGTCTATCTGCCGGCCGGCACGCGGCCAAGGGTGTTGTCCGGCCAGCGCACGGTCGCTGGCGAGACGGTGATTGCCGAGGTCGGCGACATGCGTGAGCGAACCGGCATTGGCCAGTAGCGCGGGGCCGTTGCCATGACTGACGAATTGCAGGCCGGGAACAGCATGATGGAGCGCAATCATCGCCGGGTCGGCGGCATCCCGCTGCGAGCCTTTGTGCCCAATGCGATTACCGCACTTGCCTTGTGCTGCGGGCTGTCGGGGGTGCGTTTCGGCATCGGCGGACAATGGGAACTGGCGGTCGGGATGATCGTCCTTGCGGGTGTACTTGACGGCATCGACGGCCGCATCGCCCGGCTGCTCAAGGCCAATACCCGGTTCGGGGCCGAGCTCGATTCGCTGTCGGATGTGATTGCATTCGGTGTCGCCCCTGCGACGATCCTTTATCTGTGGTCGCTGGCTGCTGCGCCGAAATTCGGCTGGACTGCCGCACTTTCGCTGACAGTCTGCTGCGCGCTCCGGCTGGCGCGGTTCAACGCCAACATCGATGTTGCCGACCAGCCGCATAAATCCGCAGGGTTCAACACCGGGGTTCCCGCACCTGCAGGAGCCGGCCTGGCGCTGTTGCCGATGTATCTGTGGCTGGTCACCGATTTGCCGCTGTTCCGGCAGTGGTGGGTGGTAATGCCGTGGGTCGTGCTGATTGCGGTCCTGATGATCGCCAATGTCGCGACCTATAACTGGTCGAGCCTGCGATTGCGGCGCGAATGGCGACTGTTTGGCATCGCTTTCATCGGATTGTTCGGGGCGGCAATGGTAACCGCGCCCTGGCAAACGCTGATCGCGGTTTGCGCCCTTTACCTCAGCCTCATCCCGTTCAGTATTCTCAGCTTTGCCAAGGTCAGGCGGCTGCGGCGAAGGTCGGGTGCAGCGCAGGCCGATGAATTGGCACCATCGGCCGAGACGTGATTGCCCCGTTGCGGACAGATGTCAGCCGCACAGGCGCAATGCGGCTATCGCACAGCGCATCAAACACCACATCGTCCTCGCACGCCGCATACAGCGTCAGCGGACGAGTAAGCTCGTGCGCGATCGATCGCGCTGCAAGCGCCAGTATCAAGAGGAAGCTGAGAGCAATTACGAGCTGGGCCATGGGTCGAATCCTCGTGTGACGTCACGACGTCGATGCGGACGGAACGCATAACCGTGGGCTTCGTTCCATGTTCATGGTATGTTCCCAACTATAATCAATGTCAAGCCCTGCGTCGTCGATGATGCCACGTATGCTGCATGCGCGATTTTCGTATTTGCAGCAGGCGAGGACAGCGGCGGCAATCGGGCGACGGAAGAACCGATTGCGCAGTGTCCGAGCGACTGGTCAGCTGCAGTCGGCCTGACCTTTTTGCTCGCTCCTGATCGACCAGCCCTCTTGCCTTCATGCGCCTCTGCGGCTAATGGGCGACGCTTATTCCACATGGTGGGCGCACAAACCGGTGCTGCGGGACGATAGTGTCACGCGGTTCTTGCCCGCCAGAGGATCAACCGGAAAGGACCTATCCTATGGCGGCTCCCGTCGTTACTTTGCAGCATTTGATCGAGGCCGGCGCGCATTTCGGTCACCAGACGCATCGCTGGAATCCGCGCATGAAGCCGTATATCTTCGGCGAGCGCAACGGCATTCACATCCTTGACCTGTCGCAGACCGTGCCGCTGTTTGCGCGCGCTCTCGACTTCGTCAACTCGACCGTCGCGAGCGGCGGTAAGGTGCTGTTCGTCGGCACCAAGCGCCAGGCGCAGCAGCCGGTTGCCGATTCGGCGCGCAAGTCGGGCCAGCATTTCGTCAATCACCGCTGGCTGGGCGGCATGCTGACCAACTGGAAGACCATCGCCAATTCGATCAAGCGCCTCAAGACGCTGGAAGAGATGCTGGCCGATGGCGCGCCTGGCATCACCAAGAAGGAAGTGCTGAACCTGACGCGCGAGCGCGACAAGCTGGAAGCCAGCCTGGGCGGCATCCGCGACATGGGCGGCATTCCCGACATCATGTTCGTGATCGACGCGAACAAGGAAATGCTGGCGATCAAGGAAGCCAACACGCTGGGTATTCCGGTGGTGGCGATCCTCGATTCCAACACCAGCCCGGAAGGCATCGCCTTTCCGGTGCCGGCCAATGATGACGCCAGCCGGGCGATCCGCCTGTACTGCGATGCGATCGCCACCGCCGCCACCCGTGGCGGACAGGGCGCGATGGCCGCGCGCGGCGTCGACCTGGGGGCGATGGATGTCGCGCCGGTCGAAGAAGCGCTGATCGCCGAGCCGGCCCCTGCGGTCGAGGATGCACCGGTTGCGGCTGATGCGCCAGTGGTTGCAGAGGAAGAATTTGCTCCTGCCCAAGCCAGTGTGCAGACCGCAGTCGTGACCGAAGACGAGCAGGTTCCAGCCGAAGCGGCGGCCGAGACCGAAACGCAAAGCGACGCCTGAACCAAGGATGTGCCGGTGCTGTCATGGCACCGTCGCTATTGACCGATAGCGGCCCCCGATCGGGTCCGGGGCGACGGAATATGCTTCGTCACCCCCGGTGCCCGAACAGGGGTCGTTTCGCCACAAGGCGCCACCGCGGTGCCACACCGTCAGCGGCCCCGGATCAGTCCGGGGCGACGCTCAACTGATAGGGATTATTTTCATGGCCGAATTCACTGCCGCCACCGTGAAAGACCTGCGCGATCGCACCGGCGCAGGCATGATGGATTGCAAGAAGGCGCTTGCCGAAAATGGCGGCGATATCGAAGCATCGGTCGACTGGCTGCGCACCAAGGGGCTTGCCGCCGCTGCCAAGAAGGCGGGCCGGGTGGCTGCCGAGGGGCTGGTCGGCGTTGCGACGCGCGGCCTGCGCGGCGCGCTGGTCGAGGTCAATTCGGAAACCGATTTCGTCGCCAAGAACGAGCAGTTTCAGGAGTTTGTCCGCAATGTCACCGCCGTCGCGCTGGCCAAGGGCAGCACCGATGTGGCTGTGCTGAAGGGCGAGGCCATGCCCGCTGGCGGCACGATCGAAGAAGTGCTGACCAACAATATCGCCACCATCGGCGAGAATCAGACGCTGCGCCGCGCGGCCATCGTCGAGGTGCGGGAAGGCGCTGTCATTTCCTATGTCCATAACGCTGCGGCGCCGGGCATGGGCAAGATCGGCGTGCTGATCGCGCTGGAAAGCTCCGCCGACGAAGCCGTGCTGGCCGGGCTTGGCAAACAGCTCGCGATGCACGTCGCTGCTGCCAATCCGATGGCGATGACCGGCGACGCGCTCGACGCCGATCTGATCGCCCGCGAACGCGCAATCGCCGAGGAAAAGGCCGCCGAAAGCGGCAAGCCTGCCGATATCGTCGCCAAGATGGTCGATGGCGCGATGGCCAAATATCGCAAGGAAAATGCGCTGCTAAGCCAGCCGTTCGTGATGGACGGCAAGACGCCGGTTGCCGAAGTGATTGCCGCCGCCGGCAAGGAAGCGGGCGCGACGATCACCTTGAAGCAGTTCGTGCGTATGCAGCTGGGTGAAGGCATCGAGAAAAAGGAAAGCGATTTCGCGGCGGAAGTTGCGGCTGCCGCCGGGGTCTGATCGCTTCTTTGGCTGTGAAATTTTGTTAGCGGGGTCGACAGGCAGCTGTCGGCCCCGTTTCTTTTATACAGCTTGCCACTCGATTGGCTCCGGCTATTCTGCGCTGCGCGGGTGGTTGAAGGTGGTATCTATGAAGCGAGCAACGGCAAGCGCGATGACTTTCGCGATGGCAACATTGTTCTGGTCAGCCATGGTGACTGCACAGGCCGCGCCAACGGCTGATCGACGCTACGTCCCGGCGCCGTGGTGGATGCGTGATCCGGTGATTGCTGCCACCGGTTCGGTCCACGTCAACCTGCCCGCCAATCGCGCCCAGTTCACTGCGACATTTTCAGAGGTCGAGCGCACGGCCGATGCAGCGGCGCAAGCAGCAACCCGGCGTTCGGCCCCGCTCGACGAGCGTTTGCAGGCGTTCGGACCGGCCCGGGTCCAGTTCACCCGGACGTTCACTACCCGCCCGCTGTATCGCCAATATCGCGATGGCGATGGCAACCGCATCGACAACCAGCGCGCCGACCAGATCGAAAATTACGAGGTCGTATCTGTAGTGACAATCGAGGTGCGCGATGTCGCGGTTGTCGAACAGGTGTATAACGCCGTTGCTGGTGCGTCACCGTCGACTATTTCGGCCGTGAACTGGGCGTTGCGTCCGGATGATGCGGTGATCAGCGCGCTTGCTGTCGCCGCGATGCGCGATGCGGCGGGCCGCGCGCGTCAAGGGGCGGAAGCGGCGGGCGCGCGGCTGGGTGCAGTCAAGATCATCGACCCCAGCGGAAGTGTGTGCCGCACCGACGTGCTTACCGGCTGGCCCGGGTATCGACCGGGCGAGGAATCGCGCGATGTCTCCGATGACGAGGATATGCAGGATATCGTGGTTTCGGCACGAGGGCGTGAGGCGGCACCGCCGCCATCGCCGCCACCGCCGCCACCGCCGCCCGCTGGCTTTACGCTGAGGCCGCCGATGCAGCGGCTGGCCGACACGGCCTGCGTAATTTTTGCCTTGCAATAGGCGGGCGCTTGGCATGACGCGGCCGTTGGGCTAGGCGCACGCAACGCGCCCGGCAACGCCGTGCTGTCGCTTGCAAGCAGGTTTTCCACCATGTCCCGACCGACCTATCGTCGCATCCTGCTGAAATTGTCGGGAGAGGTGTTGATGGGCGACACGCCGTTTGGCATCGACACCGCAACGGTTGCCAGCATGGCCGCCGAAGTAAAGGCGGCGCAGGACAATGATCTGCAAATCTGTCTGGTGATCGGCGGCGGCAACATCTTTCGCGGGATGGCCGGTGCCGCCAAGGGCATGGACCGGGCGCAGGCTGACTATATGGGCATGCT
>JANNMK010000135.1:0-2993 GCA_031397785.1 Sphingomonas sp.
GACTGCGCTATGATCCGGTACTCGGCGAATTGCGGCTGACCATGCCGCCGGGCCAGCGCATCGCTTCGGCTCGGGCATGGGTGGAGGACCAGCGGGGCTGGATCGTGCAGCAAGTGGCAAGGCGGCCGGTGGTGCCTGCGGCGATCGCACCCGGCTCCGAGCTGCCATGGCAAGGCCGAATGCTGCGCATCGACTGGCGGGAAACATCGCCGCGCACGCCGTGTGTCGATGGCGACATGGTGCGGGTTGGCGGACCATTGGTATCGATCGGACCGCGCATCCGCCGCTGGTTGCAAAGCGCGGCGCGACAGGATTTTACGCTGCGGTCGCACGCGCTCGCGGCAGATGCCGGGCTCAGTGTCGCCAGTGTCGCGGTGGGCGATCCGCGCGGCCGTTGGGGCAGCTGCACCGCGTCCGGCAAGATCCGGTACAGCTGGCGGCTGGTCATGGCCCCCGATTTTGTTCGCCACGCACTGGTCGCGCACGAAGTCGCGCATCTCGCGCACCTCAATCACGGGCCGGACTTTCACCGGCTTGCGGATCGACTGGGCGGCGATGCCAATGCCCGGTCGAAGCTGTGGCTCAAGGCAAATGGGCCGATGCTGCACGCGCTGCGCTTTGACTGAGCCTTACTCGCGCCTTGGCTCCGGCGGGCGCGGCGGCGGTTGTGCCCGGGCGCCGGTCATTTCATCGATCCAGCGCTGATCCAGCTTAGGCTTGGTCTTGTCATCGGACGGTGTCGCCGGATCGTCATTGCCGATGCCTTCGCCTTCGACCTTGACGCCGTCATTGGGCACATCTTCGGGGACAAGCTCGATCGGCAGGCCGTTTTCGTCGGTCAGACCGCCCTCTCCCGGCTCACCGAAATAGGCTTCCTCATCGTCTTCAAGCTGCCATTGCGGCAATTCGACTTCTGTATTGAACTGCTCGACTGGGCGGTTCGCTACTGCCACCCGCATGAAATCGGCAAAAGCGCGCGCCGGCGCGGTTCCGCCCTGCAGGCCGCCAACGGCGCGCGCATCGTCGCGCCCCATCCATACGCCAGTGGTGATGCCGCTCGAAAAGCCCAGGAACCAGCCGTCCTTGTTGCTGCTGGTCGTGCCGGTCTTGCCTGCGACCGGTCGGCCGATTTGCGCGGCGCGGCCGGTGCCGGTGTTGACTGCGGTTTGCAGCAGATCGGTGATGCCGGCGGCGACCCATGCATCGACCAGCACGCTTGCGGGTTGCGGGTCGCGTTCGTACAGCACGCTGTTGTCGGCGGTCGTCACTTTGGAAATCGCATAGGGCTGTACCGATCGTCCCTCGGCAGAGACGGCGGCAAAGGCCGCAGTCATGTCGATCAGCCGGACATCGGCAGTGCCCAGAACCATCGATGGATGGGTGTTGAGTTCCGAAGTGATGCCGAATCGCCGGGCCATGCTGGCGATCGCGCTGGTGCCGATCGACTCGCCGATTTGCGCGGCAACCGTGTTGACCGAATAGGCAAAGGCGGTGCGGACATCGATGTCGCCCGAATAACGCCCGCTGCTGTTGCGCGGGCTCCAGCCGCGGATTGTCACCGGTTCGTCGACGACGCGGGTATCGACGCGATAACCGGCCTCCAGCGCGGCCATATAGACAAATAATTTCCAGGCCGATCCCGGCTGGCGCTGTGCCTGGGTCGCGCGATTATAGTTCGATGTCACATAGTCCCGCCCGCCGACCATCGCCCTCACGGCCCCATCGCGGTCAAGCGCCACCAGAGCGCCTTGTGCGCCATCGGGCGTGTTGGCCTGGATCGAAGCGGTCGCGCTGCGCTGCATATCGAGGTTGAGAGTGGTCCAGACGTCGAGCGGCTCGTTCGATTCGTCGATCAGCGTGTCGAGCTGCGGCAGCGCCCAGTCGGTAAAATAGCGCGCGCTGTTTTGATTGGGTTCGGCAGCCAGTTCGACGTCCGCTGGCGCTGCCGATGCGCGCTGCGACGCAGTGATGACGCCCGCATCGACCATGACATCGAGCACCACCCCGGCCCGGCCGAGCGCGGCCCCGGCGTCGGCGGTGGGCGAATAGCGTGACGGCGCCTTGACCAGCCCGGCGACGATCGCCGCTTCGGACAGCGAGAGTGTTTCGGCGCCATGGCCGAAGAACCGGCGCGATGCCGCATCGATGCCATAGCTGCCGCCGCCGAAATAAACCTTGTTGAGATAGAGCTCGAGAATCTCGTCCTTCGAGAATTTCCATTCGAGCGCCATCGCCAGGACGGCTTCCTGGCCCTTGCGCGCGAGGCTGTAGCTGTTCGACAAAAAGATGTTGCGCGCCAGCTGCTGGCTGATCGTCGATGCACCCTGCAACCGACGCCCCTCTCCGCGACGCTCGACCGCAAGTTTTGCGGCGCGCGCCAGGCCGATGGGGTCGATGCCGAAATGATAGGCGAAGCGGCGGTCCTCGACCGCGACCATCGCATCGCGCATGACGTCAGGCGTGTCGATCAGCGGCATCCATCGCCCGTAATTGGGGCCGATCGACACGATGATGCCCCCGTTGACGTCACGGACGCGAATGGTCTGTCCGTTGGGAGAGCGTTTCAGCTCCTCGAAGCTCGGCAGATTGGATGCTGCGACGCCGACCGCGATGGCAATGCCGACGGCGACCAGCACGGCAATTGCGCCGCCCCATTTCAGGATTCGAACGGCAATGCGGCCAAAGCGGCCCGGCCTGGCGACCGGTTGAGCAGGGGCGGTCCGGGACCTGGGGGTGCGTGCCATCAAGGCGACTGATTAGGCGCGCTGCGAATCGCCGACAAGCGGTTTCGCTACGGCGGCTGGCGTGTTGCTGCCACCGCCTGCCGCATCGACTCGTCAGTCGTCGTCGCGCCCGGCGAAATCGAGGCTGGCGCTGTTCATGCAGAACCGTGCGCCGGTGGGCGCGGGACCATCGGGAAAGACATGACCGAGGTGGCTATCGCAGCGGGCACATAATACCTCATCGCGCACCATGCCCATGCTGGTGTCGTG
>JANNMK010000138.1:0-4230 GCA_031397785.1 Sphingomonas sp.
CTTAAGCAAATTCTGAAGCAAGCTAAACGGAAGCATTTCGGGATCTCAGGCAAAGCAGAAAAATTTGTCAATGACTTGAACGCCGAGATCGAACTAGGTTGGACAGGTCGTGGACAGACCAACCGACGCGCGCACCAACGCGAGCGGCGGCGCAAGCAGCCTCCACGCCGGCGTGGCCGCCACCAATGACAATGATGTCGAAAATCTGGCTCATCCGCGGCGCATAGCGGAAGTTCGACGGTGGGGAAACGGCATTAGCCGCGTTTCACGTGGAACATGGCCCGCAGAACCGTCGCATGGAAAACGCGGACGATGTCGATGGCAATTATTTGCCAATGCAGAACCGGCCGAACAGCGCGTCGAGCATCGATTCGGTTCCGGCGCTGCCGGTGATGCTGTCGATCGCCAGGCGGGCCGTTCGCAGCGATTCGGCGAGCAGGAGCGGATCGGCAGGGGGATCAGCCAGCGCCGCTGCTGCATCGGCGAGTGCCGCACGATGGCGGGCGTTGAGCGCGGTTTCGGATTCTCCAGGCAGCAAGGTTCGGGCCGTGTCGATCAGGCAAGCGTGAAGTATGTCCATGCCCTGCCCCGAATGCGCGGACAGAATGAGGTCAGCTTTTGCCGCAGCCGCAGCGCGGAAATCGCTGCGATCGGATTGAGCGGCGATGCGGATGGCGTGCGGATGGTCAGGGACGTCACCTGGAGCGCCAAGCCACAGCAGAATATCCGCAGCGGCGATAAAAGCGCGGGCGCGCGTCATGCCGATCGCTTCTATAGCGTCACCCGTCCCGCCATGAAGCCCGGCAGTGTCCGCAAAGCGGAACGGAACGCCATCAAGCGCCAATGGAACTTCGACAATGTCGCGGGTGGTTCCCGCCATAGGTGAAACGATCGCGGCCTCACGCCGGGCCAGCGCATTGAGCAGGGTCGATTTACCCGCATTGGGCGGACCGGCAATGGCAACGGTCAGGCCATCGCGCAAACGCTCCACCGGGGGACGTGCCAGCCACTGCTGCCATTCACCGACAAGTATATGAATTTGCTCGCTTATATGGTCAACTGCCAGGGCGTCGGCGGTCACGTCATCTTCATCGGAAAAGTCGAGCAAAGCCTCTATCCGTGCCGATGTGGCCAGCAGCCTGTCCTGCCAATCAGCAACGAAGCGCGACAAGGCACCGCCTGCCAGCGCGAGCGCCGCCTTGCGCTGCGATTCGGTTTCGGCGCTGAGCAGATCCGCCAGACCTTCCGCCTCGGCGAGGTCGATCCGGCCATTCATCAGGGCACGGCGGGTGAATTCACCTGGCTGAGCGGAACGCAGGCCGGGTCGCCGGGCAAGCGCCGATTCGATGGCGCGGACCACCGCGCGGCCCCCATGCGCGTGGATTTCAGCAAGATCTTCACCGGTGGCCGTGGCGGGGCCGGGGAACCAGAGCAACAGCGCCGTATCGAGTGCGTGGCCTGAGACAGGATCGGCCAGGGTTTGCAGGCTGGCGCGGCGCGGCGGGGGAAGTTTGCCCGCCAGCGCGACGAGCGCGGGCGCCGCTTGCGAGCCGCTGATCCGCAAGACCGCTATCGCCGCCGGTGGCGATCCGCTCGACAGCGCGAAAATGGTGTCACCGGTCATCGTTTCGGCAATCAGCTCTTCGGGGCGCCTTTGCTGCCGCCCAATCCGCCTGTCAGCGTGCTGCCGAGCTGGCCGAACAGCTGTTGCGCGATGGCGATGCCGGTATCGCCCATCGTCGACCAGTTTTTGACCATATCGCCGACCATCGCCGGAGTGACGCCTTTTTCGACCAGACCCTTCATCCGGTCGAGATAGATGTCGTGCAGCGGCGAGACGTCGGGCAAGCCAAGGAAGTTGCGCGCCTCGAGCGGTGTGCAGTCGATGGTGATCTTGACTTTCATTGCGCTTCTCCCCGCTTGAGCCGCTGTTGCCGACGCTCTAGACTCTCATCCATGGCTTATGCACTGCATGTCGTGACACTACAAACGCCGGTCGGATCGATCATCCTTTCGGGCACTTCGGCCTTTGTCATGCAAATCGAGATTTGCGGCGCGGATAGCGACCCGGCAATGCCGCCGGTGCCCGAAGACAGCCCGGTGATGCGGGCCGCGAGCCAACTCGGGCACTATTTCGACGGCAGTTTGCGTGAATTCGATCTGCCGCTGATGGCACTGCCCAGTGCGCGCGGCGCGATGTTACGCGCTGCCATTGCCAGCATCGCTTACGGTGAAACGATGACCTATGGCGCGCTGGCCAAGGCGTATGGCAGCGCAGCGCGCGCGGTGGGCGGGGCATGCGCGCGCAATCCCTATCCGATCGTCATTCCCTGCCATCGCGTGACATCGCGCCGCGGAGCGCGAGAAAATTACAGCGGCGGGCAAGGCGTTATGACCAAAGCCTGGCTGAATGCGCATGAGGCGCGCCATGATGGAAAGGTGCTTTTATGACCACCAATGCAAAAGTCGGCGATATGGGGGTGTTCGTTGCCGCCCCGACAGGCGCGCTGCGCGCCGCGATCATCGTTGTTCCCGAGATTTTCGGGGTCAATCCGGGGATCGAGCAGAAATGCGAGAAGCTGGCAGCCGACGGCTATCTGGCAGTCGCGCCCGAGCTATTCTGGCGGTTTGCGCCGGGGGTGGAACTGGACGCGGATGTGCCCGAGCAATTGCAGCAGGCGTTCGGCTATTTCGGACAATATGATCCCAATGACGGGGTGGTCGATATCGAGGCGACAATCAGGGCGATCCGCGCCGGGATCGGCGGCTATGCGCCGGTCGCCAAGGTCGGGCTGGTCGGCTACTGCCTCGGCGGCAAACTCGCCTATATGGCGGCGGCACGCACCGATGTGGATGCGAGTGTTGGCTATTATGGCGTGCATATCGACCAGATGGTCGATGAAAAGCATGGCATTGCCCATCCACTGATGCTGCATATCGCAGGGAACGACCATCTGGTCCCGGCGGAGGCGCAAGCGGCGATGCACGCGGGGCTGGACGATCATCCCAAAGTGACGCTGCACGACTATCCGGGGCTCGACCATGGCTTTGCCACCGAGGTCGGGGCGCGGCGCGATGAGTCCGGAGCGACGCTGGCCGACGGGCGGACGGCGGCGTTTTTTGCAGAGCATCTGGGGTGAGTGGGGCTGAAGCGCCCTCTCCTGACCTTTCCCGCCCGCAGGCGGGCGCGGCTGGGCTGGCGCGCTGGCATGCCTATTTCGCGGCGAAGGACCCGGCGCTGCTGCGCGCGATGATCGCGCCCGACGCGGTGTTCCATTCGCCGGTGGTGCACAGGCCGCAAGAGGGCGCAGCCAAGGTGTTCGGCTATCTCGACGCGGCTGGCCATGTGCTGGGCGGGGAGGAGAGCTTTACCTATCTCCGCGAGCTGATCGACGGCAACCATGTGATGCTGGAATTCACCGCGACCATCGACGGGATTTTCATCAACGGCATCGATCTCATAACCTTCGACGACGCTGGAATGATAAAGGATTTCAGGGTGATGGTGCGACCGCTGAAGGCGGTGACGATGCTGTGGGAAAAAATGGGGGCGATGCTGGCGAAGGCGGATCAGATCGAACGCGCTGACCCCAGATAATAGTCGCCACGCCCCTGCGCTGGAACCGGCAACAGCAGAAGCTCGCCGGGGATCATGAGCATGAGCCAGACGGGGGCCGAAGCAACGTAAATCAGGGGCGCGCAAAAAATTGCGCAAAAGCCCGACCAGTAAAGCATCAACCGCAACAATCGGCGGCGATTGGCGACAAAATGGTCCGGCAGAGGTTCGGCAGTGACTTCGCGCAACAGGTCGCATGCCTCGTCATAATGATCAATTGGAACCGTAAGGCGATAGCCGCCGAGCGCGATCGGCAAGACCTGCGTTGCGCCGTGCTGATCCCCGCCGAGATGGGAGGAGATGCCGTACGCATCGAACATCGCCTGCACGGTCAACGCTTCGGGACGTGACAGCAACCGGGCAATTTCGATCATCCGGTCCGACATGGCGCAATGCTATGCCCGCGTCAGCGCCCTGTCACGAGGTTTTACGGGCCAGTGCGGCACAAGCCGCGCCGTCCATTTACCCGAACAATGTGCCGATGCCGACGGACGGGTCGATCCAGCCATCGTAGATCATCTTGGCCGCGACGTAGAGGATGACGGCAAGGCCGATATAGGCGATCCAGCGGTAGCGTTCGATATATTTGGCGATGATATTGGCGGCGAGGCCCA
>JANNMK010000182.1:0-8994 GCA_031397785.1 Sphingomonas sp.
CCCGGTGCGCGTGTCCGCGATGTCGACAATGATCGCGCCCGCATCGCGCATCGTCGCCAGCGCCGCCTCGAACAAAGCCGTGATATCGCCGCGCCCGCCCAGCCGGTCGCGCATCACCCCGATCCGCAGCCCGCGCAGCCCGTCGCGCGACAAGCCGGCGGCATAGGGCGTGCGGCGCCGGGCGGCCTCCGCCGTGCGCGCATCGGCGGGATCGCGTCCGGCGATGGCGTCGAGCATCACCGCGGCATCGCGCACACTCGCGGTCATCGGGCCCGCGGTATCCTGGCTGTGGCTGATCGGTACGATATGCGTGCGGCTGACCAGGCCCACCGTCGGCTTGAAACCGACCACGCCGTTGATCCCGGCCGGGCAGGTGATCGATCCGTCGGTCTCGGTGCCGATGGTCGCCGCCGCCAGGCTCGCCGCCATCGCCGCCCCGCTGCCCGACGACGATCCGCACGCCGACCGGTCGAGCCCGTGCGGATTGCGCACCAGCCCGCCGACCGCGCTCCAGCCGCTGGTCGAACTGTCCGATCGGATATTGGCCCATTCGCTGAGGTTGGTCTTGCCCAGGATGATCGCCCCGGCGGCGCGCAGCCGTGCCACCAGCGCCGCATCGCGGCCGGTGATCGCCTCGGCGAGCGCCAGCGAACCCGCGCTGGTCGGCAATCCCGCCGCTTCGATATTGTCCTTGATCAGCACCGGCACACCATGCAGCGGACCACGGGTGCGGCCCGCGCGCCGTTCGGCATCGCTGCGAGCCGCCTGATCAAGTGCGTCGGGAAAAGTCGCGATCACCGCACCAAGCCGAGGGCCTTCTTCGTCCATGTTGCCGATGCGCAGGAGATACCATGCCGTGATCTGCTGGGCGGTATAGCTGCCGTTCGTCAGCAAGGCCTGCACCGCTTCGATGCCCGCGCCGGTGAGCGCGAGGTCCATCGGAGCGGGCGGCTCCGGTAGCGGCGGGATGGCAGCGGGCGAACCAGGGGCGTCCTGTGCGGCTGTCGGGCATGGAGCGAGGGCGAGCGCCGTGACGGCAACGAAGATGCGGATCATTACGACAGCATGACAGCGCTTTGCCGGTGGTCAAGTGGCCCGGTGCTGTCCGATCAGAGTCCCTTTGGCCCCGCGCCGATCATATGCGAAATGTATCGACGGCCAGTTCTGTCGCCAGCGGCGGGCGACTAGCCGCTCGCCCGGCCGCGCGGCGTCGTCGAGCAGTACCCGGGCATTGGAGGTAAGCCGCGGAAACAACGATTCGGCCGCACCCCGCACCAGCGGATGCAGAGCCCATGGCGGACCGTCGATCACCAGCAGGTCGATGGCGGCGGGCACATCCGACAGATCGTACCACAGACCCGGCCAGCTGCCCGGCGGATCGGCGAGCGGCGCGTGGCGCAGGTCGGCGGCAAGGCCATGATTGGTCAGCCAGTCGCCGGTGGCCGCAACGAAATCGGCGTGCTGGTCGTAGCTGACCAACCGGCCACCACCATGCATTGCCAGCGCTTTAGCGATGATCAGGCTGCTTGCGCCGCAGCCCAATTCGACCACATTGGCCGGGCGCAGCGTTTCGATGGCGTCGACGATGTGCATCAGGAAACGCGTATCGGCCTTCCAGCTGCCAAGGTTGGGCAATGCATCGCCCGACAGGCCGAGCCGACCCAGCAGCGCCGCCTTTTCAGCCTGACTGCCTCCGCGCAGGGAGCGCAATAGCCATGGCCACTGAATTGCGCCCCAGGCGATCGTTTCGAACCGTTCGCGGGCGGTGCGGGTCGCCATCGCGCTCGCATCGCTGCGGGCAAGCAGGCTGGTGGTTTCGCGGGTGGTCATCGGCGGCAACTTTATGAGTCTGGCGTGTATCATGCTCGCTAAGGCGGCGCGCAACCCTTTGCACGAAGCGAACACATACGTCCCCCTAATCCGTTCGCAACGATCCGGTTCCGCGATGGAGTGGTGCGCGATACCGTTCAACGGAGCGTGCATGACGCTTTGACAACTATTGCGCAGGCTGGTCCAATGTCCGGCGGGGCAAGGGAGACTATTATGGCGCAGACAATCGATCGAACGGCCCCGTCGCTACTTGCCGATGCGAGCAGCACCCGCACCGTGCTGTGGACCTTGCTTGGCGTTTATATCCTCAACTTTCTCGACCGGCAGATCGTCACGATATTGGCGGAGCCGATCAAGCGAGAGCTGGTCCTTTCGGATACGCAGATCGGGCTGATGACCGGTCTTGCTTTCGCGCTATTCTATACTGTGCTCGGCATTCCGATTGCGCGTTATGCGGATAATCCGTCGACCAACCGCGTCCGGCTGATCTCGATCGCGCTGGCGGTCTGGTCGGCGATGACCGCATTGTGCGGTCTGGCCCAGAATTTCGCCCAGCTTCTGCTGGCCCGAATCGGTGTCGGGGTGGGTGAAGCGGGGTGCACACCTGCCGCCCATTCGCTGATCACCGACAGCGTGGCGGCCGATCGCCGGTCGTCGGCGATTGCCTTTTACGGGCTGGGTATCCCGATCGGCAGCCTGCTCGGCATGATTGTCGGCGGCATATTGAACGACGCGTTCGGCTGGCGCGTGGCATTCATGGCGGTCGGCCTGCCCGGCATCCTGCTCGCCGTCACATTGCCGATGCTGCTGCGCGAGCCACGCGTCTGTGCGCCCAATGCCAATACACCGGTGCGCAGTGCGACCGTGCTCTCGACCCGGCAGGCGCTGGCCGAGGTGTTTTCATCGCGCTGTTTCATCCTGCTGGCGCTCGCCGCATCGTTCACTGCGTTTCTTTCCTATGGCAAGGGCGTGTGGGCGGTCATCCTGTTCCAGCGGACCCACGGCCTGAGCCCCGGTGAAACAGGCGTGTTGCTCGGCGTCGTCCTGGGAATTGCGGGGATTGCCGGAACATGGCTGGGCGGGGTGATGGCCGACCGGTTCGGACGGAGCGACAAACGCCATATCCTCACCGGACCGGCGATCTTCATGGCGGTGGCCGCGCCGATCCTGTTTCTGGGCTATTGGGTCGACGACTGGCGGCTGTCGATCGCGCTGCTGTTCGTGCCGACCCTGCTCAATTCGGCCTATTACGGGCCGACGTATGCGATGGTGCAGGGCCTCGTCCGGCCCGAAGCAAGGGCGATTGCGAGCGCCGTCATGCTGTTCGCGCAGAACCTGATCGGGCTGGGTCTCGGGCCGCTGTTTTTCGGGATGCTGTCCGACGCCTTCAAACCTTATGCCGGGGACGACAGCGTGCGCTGGGTGCTGTTCGGTGCGGCGTGGCTGGGGCTGATCCCCGCCGTGCTGTTCTGGCGGGCCAGCCTCAGGCTCAAGGCGGAATTGAAGAGCGGCTGAACCGGAAGTCCACCAAGTCCACGCCAAATCCGCCGGCCCGGCGGCCGTAAAGCGACAAAGGATACGCACTGCGGGGCTAAGACTGTCTCCTTTGTCGCTTTAAGCGTCGCCCGATGGCGGCCCCTGGTTTCACCTTTCGCCGGGCGGGGGCGCACAAGGCTATTCTCTCCCATAAGGAAAGAGGAGTGGCGGTGGGATCACGATGTCAAAGACGCGGGTCAAAGATGCGGGTCAAAGATCCGGATAGATACAAGAACATAACAGAAACATGGTCGCTTGTCCACTGTTTCCGGCCAGCCTATGATTGCTGCGCCGACCGCCTCAATCGCTGAACGGGTCGCGGATCAATATGGTGTCGTCGCGTTCGGGGCTGGTCGAGACCAGCGCGATCGGGGTCTCGATCAGCTCCTGCACACGCTGGATATATTTGATCGCCTGGGCCGGCAGGTCGGCATAGCTGCGTGCCCCGGCGGTCGATTCCTGCCAGCCGGGCATGTCCTCGTAGATCGGCTCGACTTCGGCCTGGTCGGCCGCGTGGCTCGGGAAATAATCGAGGATTTTGCCGCGCAGCCGGTAGCCGGTGCAGATGCGGATCATGTCGAACCCGTCGAGCACATCGACCTTGGTCAGCGCAATGCCGGTAACGCCGGACACGGCGCACGCTTGGCGGACCAGCACCGCATCAAACCAGCCGCAGCGCCGCTTGCGCCCGGTGACGGTGCCGAATTCATGGCCGCGTTCACCCAGTCGCTGCCCCGTCGCGTCCTCGAGCTCGGTCGGGAACGGGCCGGAGCCGACACGGGTGGTATAGGCCTTGGCAATGCCGAGCACAAAGCCGGTGGCGCTGGGGCCAAGCCCTGATCCGCTGGCGGCGGTGCCCGATACGGTGTTCGAACTGGTGACGAACGGGTAGGTGCCATGATCGATGTCGAGCAACACGCCTTGCGCCCCTTCGAACAATATCCGCGCGCCCGCCTTGCGCACTTTCTTGAGGCGTTTCCACACCGGCTGGGCATATTGCAGCACGAAATCGGCGATTCCGGCGAGCTCGGCGATCAGCGCCGCGCGGTCGACCGGTGGCTGGCCGAACCCGGCGCGCAGCGCATCATGATGCGCGCACAGCCGGTCGAGCTGCGGATCGAGCTTGTCGAGATGGGCAAGATCGCACACCCGGATCGCCCGCCGGCCGACCTTGTCTTCGTAAGCCGGGCCGATTCCGCGTCCGGTGGTGCCGATCTTGCCCGATCCGGCGGCGGCTTCGCGCAAGCCATCGAGGTCGCGGTGGAACGGCAGGATCAGCGGGCAATTGTCGGCAATCGCGAAATTTTCCTGGGTGATCGAAACGCCCTGGCTGGTCAGCTTGGCGATTTCATCGCGCAGCGCCCAGGGATCGAGCACCACGCCATTGCCGATGATCGACAGCGTGCCGGTGACGATACCCGATGGCAGCAGCGACAATTTATAGACCGAGCCGTCGACGACCAGCGTGTGCCCCGCGTTATGGCCGCCCTGAAACCGGACCACGGCATCGGCGCGGCTGGCCAACCAGTCGACAATCTTTCCCTTGCCCTCGTCGCCCCATTGCGCGCCGATTACGGTTACGTTGCCCATGCCGGTCCTGTATATTCGATGATGATCGCGAAGGGTTTTGCCCGGCGCATGCGGTATTGGTGCGGAGGCGCGCCGTCCACCCCATAGTGCCGCGCAACGATGGGCTGCCTGCGCCGCCGCCCGATCGCTATCAACGTCATAGCTGCACGGGATCCGCGCCATCGAGCCGGTGCGAGCAGCCGAGCGCGGTTGCATCGTCCTGCGCCGACAGCGCGGCGATGGTGACCCAGCCGTCGGCGCGCAGCGCGGCCGCACGGGCCGGATCATGCCCCGGCGGCAGGAAGAGGCGACGATCCGTATCGTGCCGCCCGAGGCCTGCGCCGATCAGCGGATCGGGATAAAGCGAGAAGCCGACGGCGGGTTCCTGGCGGCCATCGGGGTGGGCGATGGCGTAGCTGCCGCCACGCCCGATGGTGACGGCGTGGCCCGCCACGAAGATCGAAAAGCCGATCCAGCTTTGATATTCGAAACCATGGCGTTCGCTGGGGTCCAGAGTGACGGCGGCGCGGCCCGCGAGGCTGGCGGCGATGGTTTCGAGCGCGACGATACGGCTGGCCAGCACGCCCCCCGCATCGATGGCCGCCAGCCTCGCAACCGCCGGACCGAACGGGCCGGTGGCGGCGAGCAGCGGCAGATAAGCGCCAGCCCCAAGTGCGGCGAGCGCGCCGGCATCCTTGGCATCAAGTTCGGCCTTTACCGCGGCAATCCGGTCGGCGGCAAGCGGGAAGGCGGACGCTGCCAGCGTATCGACCAGATCAGGCAGGGTCAGATCGACGGTGATGCCGGTGACGCCTGCGGCGGCGAGCGCATCGACCGCGACGCCGGTGATTTCGCACAGCGCCGCCACGCTGTCGCTGCCGATCAGTTCGGCACCGACCTGACGCATTTCACGGTCCGGCCACAGCGTCGATGCCGTCAGCTTTACCACTTGCCCGGCGTAGGAGAGACGCAAGGGGCGCGGCGCAGCGGCGAGCCGCGAGGTGGCGATACGGCCGATCTGGCGGGTGATGTCGGGGCGGATGGCCAGCGTGCGGCGCGACACCGGATCGGTGAAGCGCAGCAGATCGCGCGACGCCGGATCCTGCGCGTTACCCGCCAGTGTTTCGCGGAATTCGGCGATCGGCGGGCTGACCCGCGCATAGCCATGGCTGCGCATCGCATCGACCAACGCGCGGGTCACGCGGCTGGCGGCCTCGGCTTCCGGCGGGAGCCGATCGCGCAGTCCTTCGGGGAGGAGATGGGGGACGGGGTTCATGGCGGTCGGCTTATGGCGGGGGTTGGCGATGGTGTCGAGCGGAGCAACAGCAGGAGCAGTCGTCATTGCGAGCAAAGCGCGGCAATCCGCAGTCGGCGCTTGCCGCACTGGATTGCCGCGCTTCGCTCACACTGACGCATCTCTTCAGAAGCTCAGCGCCTTGACCTTGCGGACACCTTCGAGGCTGCAGACGGCCCACAACACCGGTTCGGGTACGGGATTGTCGATGGAAAGCAGCAGCACCGCTTCGCCGCCGGCTTCACGCCTGCCGAGGTGAAAAGTGCCGATGTTGACACCAGCCGTGCCGAGCGACGAGCCGAGGCGGCCAATGAAACCGGGCGCATCGGCGTTGACCACGAACAGCATGGCACCGGACAGATCCGCCTCGACCTTGATGCCGTGGATTTCGACGAGGCGGGGCTGGCCCTTGCCAAAGATGGTGCCTGCGACCGACCGGTCGCCGTCGGCGGTGGTGACGGTGATACGCAGCAAGGTGGCATAGTCGCCCTCTCGATCGTGCCGCACTTCGCGCAAGTCGAGGCCGCGTTCCTTGGCGAGAAACGGCGCGTTGACCATGTTGACGGTGTCCGAATAGACCCCCATCAGCCCGGCGAGCACGGCGGCGACGATCGGTTTCTGGTTGAGCTGGGCCGCTGCGCCTTCGGTCTCGATGGCGACCCCGGTGATCGCATCGCCCTCAAGCTGGCCGACCAGACGGCCGAGTTTTTCGGCGAGCGCCATATAGGGTTTGAGCTTGGGCGCGTCCTCCGCCGACAGGCTGGGCACGTTGAGCGCATTGGTGATGCCGCCATTGACCAGATAATCGGCCATCTGCTCGGCGACCTGGATGGCGACATTGACCTGCGCCTCGCTGGTCGATGCGCCGAGATGCGGCGTGCAGACGAAATTCGGCGTTCCGAACAAGGGGTGGTCCGCCGCCGGTGGCTCGACTGCGAACACATCGAGCGCCGCGCCAGCGACATGGCCGCTGTCGAGCGCCGCCTTCAGCGCAACCTCGTCGACCAGGCCGCCGCGCGCGCAGTTGACGATGCGCACGCCCTTCTTGGTTTTGGCGATGGCCTCGGCGGACAGGATGTTGCGGGTCTGGTCGGTCAGCGGGGTGTGCAGCGTGATGAAATCGGCGCGCGCGAGCAATGTATCGAGATCGGCCTTTTCGATGCCGAGTTCGACCGCCCGTTCCGGGCTGAGGAACGGGTCGTAGGCGACCACCTTCATCTTGAGGCCGAGCGCGCGGTCGGCGACGATCGAACCGATATTGCCGGCCCCGATCAGGCCCAATGTCTTGCCGGTGAGCTCAACCCCCATGAAATCATTCTTGGGCCATTTGCCGGCCTGAGTGAGGGCATTTGCCTGTGGCAGCTGGCGGGCGAGCGCAAAGATGAGTGCGATGGCATGTTCCGCCGTGGTGATCGAATTGCCGAACGGGGTGTTCATGACGACCACGCCCTGCGCCGAGGCGAATGGAATATCGACATTATCGACGCCGATGCCGGCGCGGCCGACGACCTTGAGGTTGCTCGCGGCGGCGAGCACGTCCTTGGTCGCCTTGGTCGCGGAGCGGATGGCGAGGCCGTCATAATCGCCGATGATCGCGATCAGCTCATCCTTGGTAAGGCCGGGCTTTTCATGGACGTCGACGCCGCGCTCGCGGAATACCTGCGCGGCGCGCGGGTCCATTTTGTCGGAGATGAGAACTTTTGGCTGGGTCATTTGTGTCTCCCTCTCCCCTTCAGGGGAGAGGGCCGGGGAGAGGGGCAGTGTCTCGCTCCGGCCCGTGAATGATGGATTATTGTGAGGACTGCCCCACTCCCTAACCCTCTCCCCAGTAGGAGAGAGGGGACTGTCGGGTCAGTTAATTAGTTCGGTCCAAGCCCAATCGAGCCAAGGCCCCAGTGCGACGATATCGGCGGTATCGACGGTGGCACCGCACCAGATTCTGAGGCCCGGCGGCGCATCGCGATATCCGGCGATGTCATAGGCCGCGCCTTCCTTGTCGAGCAGCCCGGCGAATTGCTTGATGAACCCCTCGTCGGCGCCATCGACGGTCAGGCATACCGACGTGCGTGATCGGGTGGCGGGATCGGGCGCGAGATGGCCGAGCCAGGGGCGGGCCGCGACGATGGCGTCCAATGCGGCGGCATTGGCGTCGGAACGCGCGATCAGCGCATCGAGCCCGCCCAGGCCCTTGGCCCATTCGAGCGCGAAGATCACATCCTCGACCGCGAGCATCGAGGGGGTGTTGATCGTCTCACCCTTGAAAATGCCTTCGGAAAGCTTGCCCTTGGCGGTCAGGCGGAAAAGCTTGGGGAGCGGCCAGGCGGGGGTGTAGCTTTCGAGCCGTTCGACGGCGCGGGGGCCGAGGATGATGACGCCGTGCGCGCCTTCGCCGCCGAGCACTTTCTGCCAAGAGAAGGTCGTCACATCGAGCTTGTGCCACGGCATCGGGTAAGCGAACACCGCGCTCGTCGCGTCGGCGAAGCTCAGGCCTTCACGATCATCGGGAATCCAGTCGCCATCGGGGACGCGCACGCCCGACGTCGTGCCGTTCCACGTGAACAACACGTCGTTCGACCAATCGATCGCGCCCAGATCGGGAAGCTGGCCGTAATCGGCGCGGATGACGGTCGGATCGATCTTCAACTGTTTGACCGCGTCGGTTACCCAGCCTTCGCCGAAACTCTCCCACGCCAGCGCGGTGACCGGGCGTGCGCCGAGCATCGTCCACATCGCCATCTCAAAGGCACCGGTGTCGCTGCCAGGGA
>JANNMK010000184.1:0-19169 GCA_031397785.1 Sphingomonas sp.
CTTTGTCGCTTTACGGGCAGTCCCGGGCGATTTTGCCGTGGACTTAGGGGACTTCCAGTCCGCCCCGCCCGGTCAACCCGCCAATCTGCCTCGCTAATGTGAACGCGCGCTAACGGCCATATTCAGCATCGTGACACGCCCGCCCGCCTACACCCCCGATTGTCGAGCCGCACTATCGTAGGCCATCGACATCCTGGAGTGAACGCAATGACAGCCACTGTTGCAATCAAGACCCGGGCAGCGATCGGTGCGCTGCTTGCCGGATCGCTGCTCGCCACCGCCATGCCCGCCGCGGCGCAATATCGCGGCGGTGATCGCTATGATCGCAACCGCGATGGCATCAGCGCCGGCGAAGTCATCGCCGGGGCGGTGATCATCGGTGGGCTCGCCGCCATCCTCTCGTCGAACAACGGCCGCTACCGTGACGGCTATTACAACAACCAGTATGACGGCCGCTACAATGACGGGTACGACTATCGCCGCTACGGCAGCTCGCGTGCCGCGATCGAACAGTGCATCGTCGCGGTCGAACGCCGTGGCGGCCGCCGCGACGATGTCGATGTGCGCCGCATCACCAATGTCGAGCGTGTCCGCGGCGGCTACCGGGTAGAGGGCCGGGCGGCGGTCGATTACCGCGGCGGCTATCGCGGCGACGCCTATGACCGGGATGATCGCTACGGCCGCGATGATCGCTACGACCGGGGCGACCGCTACGACCGCTACGACCGGGATGACCGCTATGATCGCGGCGACCGCTATGACTATGGCCGCAACGACCGGGGCTATGGCCGCCAGCGCTACGACGATCGCGGCAGCTTCAGCTGCACGGTGCGCTACGGCCGGGTGCAGGATGTCGATTTCCGCGGCATCTGATCGCCCCTGACTTCGTCGGGAAAGGTCGTCGGGGCGGATGCTCCGGCGGCCTTTCTTTTTGGGCGGCCGTCCCTTAATCGCCCGCCATGAACACAGACCACCCCGACTCCGTCCTCATCGTCGATTTCGGCAGCCAGGTGACCCAGCTGATCGCGCGCCGCGTCCGCGAAGCCGGGGTCTATAGCGAAATCGCCCCCTTCAACAGCGCCGAAGCCGCCTTTCACCGGATGCAGCCAAAGGGCGTCATCCTGTCCGGCGGCCCCGCTTCGGTGATCGACGCGGACAGCCCGCGCATCCCCCGCTGCATCATCGACAGTGGCCTCCCCATCCTCGCCATCTGCTATGGTCAGCAGACGCTGTGCACCCAGCTTGGCGGCACGGTGGAGGGGGGCCATGCCGCGGAATTCGGCCGCGCCGATGTCGAAATCCTCAAATCCAGCCCGCTGTTCGACGGCGTCTGGGATGTAGGCGGCAGCTATCCGGTGTGGATGAGCCATGGTGATCGGGTAACGAGCGCGCCCGCCGGGTTCGAAGTGATCGGCACCTCGCCCAACGCACCCTTTGCCATCTGCGTCGATGAAGCGCGCCGCTACTACACCACCATGTTCCACCCCGAAGTCGTGCACACCCCGGATGGCGCGACGCTGCTCGCCAACTTCGTCCACCGCATCTGCGGCCTCGCAGGCGACTGGACGATGGCCGAATATCGCACCACCAAAATCGCCGACATCCGCGCCCAGGTCGGCACCGGCAAAGTTATCTGCGGCCTGTCCGGCGGCGTCGACAGCTCGGTCGCGGCCATCCTGATCCACGAAGCGTTGAAGGAGTCCGGCGCGGGCCAGCTCACCTGCGTGTTCGTCGATCACGGCCTGCTGCGCCTCAACGAGCGCGAACAGGTCGAACGGCTGTTCCGCGATCATTACCATATCCCGCTGGTCGTGGTCGATGCAGAGGCGCGCTTCCTGGCTGGCCTCGCCGGGGTCACCGATCCGGAAGCCAAGCGCAAGTTCATCGGCGCGGAATTCATCGCGGTGTTCGAAGAGGAAGCCGCCCGGATCGGCGGCGCGGACTTCCTCGCGCAAGGGACGCTCTATCCCGATGTCATCGAAAGCGTGTCCTTCACCGGCGGGCCGTCGGTAACCATCAAGTCGCACCATAATGTCGGCGGCCTGCCCGAGCGGATGAACATGGCGCTGGTCGAACCGCTGCGCGAACTGTTCAAGGACGAAGTGCGCGTGCTGGGCAGGGAACTCGGCCTCGATCCGGCGTTCGTCGGCCGCCACCCGTTCCCCGGCCCCGGCCTCGCCATCCGCATTCCCGGCGAAGTCACCAAGGAACACTGCGACATCCTGCGCCTCGCTGACGCGGTCTATCTCGACGAAATCCGCAACGCCGGACTGTATGACGACATCTGGCAGGCGTTCGCCGTCCTCCTCCCCGTCCGCACCGTCGGCGTGATGGGCGACGGGCGGACCTACGATCATGTCCTCGCGCTGCGCGCGGTCACCAGCACCGACGGGATGACGGCGGACATCTACCCTTTCGAAAGCGCGTTCCTCAGCCGGGTAAGCACCCGCCTCATCAACGAGGTCAAAGGCATCAACCGCGTGGTCTACGACTATACATCAAAGCCGCCAGGGACGATCGAGTGGGAATAGAACAGGCACAGCACATCCCCGGCAGGTGCCGGTGCGGCACGCCTATCCGCCATTGCCGGATATGTCAGAAGGCAGTGGGTAACATTTTTGCCGCGCTCGCCGCCGCACCCCGCCAACCGGTGGCATGGACGCGCGGACAGCCGGACATCGCCGCCATCGCACCGGCCACTGCCGCCAGATATCGTCAGCACCCCGACCATGATCATGCTGTCTGGCCGGAGCGTGGCGCATGAGCGTCATGCTTTACGGCATCGCCAACTGCGACACGGTGAAAAAAGCCCGGGCGTGGCTTGACAGCCGCGGCATCGCCTATGGCTTTCACGACTATAAAAAGGCTGGGATAGACGCTGAAACCCTGCGCGGCTGGGCCGATCAGGTGGGATGGGCGGTCCTCCTCAACCGCGCGGGCACGACCTTCAAAAAATTCCCAGATGCCGATCGGGCCGATATCGACGAAGCCAAGGCGATCGCACTGATGGTCGCGCAGCCCAGCATGATCAAACGCCCGGTGGTGTCGGGGTCAGGCGTCCTGCTGGTCGGATTCCAGCCCGATAGCTGGGCAGACGTCATTATGCTGTAGTGTTCGCCGCGCACAGGCTAGGCATGATTTTGAGGCGATATGAAGGAGACACAGATGGTCACGGCAACCTGGAATGGCGCGGTCATCGCGCAAAGCGACGATACGGTAGTGGTTGAGGGCAACCACTATTTCCCCCGGCATTCGGTCAACGCCGATATGTTGACCGGCAGCACCAAAACAACCGGATGTCCGTGGAAGGGCACCGCCCATTACCACAGCATTACCGTCAATGGCGCGACCAACACCGATGCCGCTTGGTATTATCCCGAACCAAAGGATGCAGCGGCTGAAATCCGTGATCGCATCGCCTTCTGGCGCGGCGTCGAGGTCGCGTGATTGAGGCGCTGCTTGCCCTCGCTTTTGCCGGAGCCCAGCCGATGACCGACCCCGCACCGGCCGACTCCGCTGCGACGGAGTCCGCGACCGTGTTTCCCATAGTCATCGCGCATCGCGGGGCAAGCGGCGAACGCCCGGAACATACGCTTGCCGCTTATGATCTGGCGATCAGCCAGGGTGCCGACTTTATCGAACCCGATCTGGTGCTGACCAGGGATGGCGTGCTGGTTGCTCGGCACGAAAACGAGATTTCCGAGACCACCGACGTCGCCGACCATCCCGAATTTGCGGACCGCCGCACAACCAGGTCCATCGACGGCGTTGAAATGACCGGCTGGTTCACCGAGGATTTCACGCTCGCTGAATTGCGTACTCTGCGCGCCCGCGAACGGCTGCCACTGCTGCGAGTTGCCAACACCGCGTTCGATGGTCTCTATCAGATCCCGACCTTTGATGAGATTTTGCGGCTGGTTCGTGCCCGTCGGACCGAGTTGGGGCGGACCGTCGGCGTCTATCCAGAGACGAAACATCCAAGCTATTTCGCTGGCATAGGCCTGCCGCACGAAGCTCCGTTGCTCGCCGCACTCGGAGCTCATGGTTATGACAGCGCGGACGACGCAATCTTCATCCAGAGCTTCGAAGTCGACAATCTGGTCAGGCTCAATACTCTAACCGAGGTGCGGCTGATTCAGCTGGTATCGGAAGAAGGTGGCCCGCCCGACCGCGCCGATATGCTCTATGCCGACATGGTGACCCCGCCGGGGCTGGCCGCCGTCGCTGCCTATGCGGACGGGATAGGCCCTGCCAAAAACATGGTTATTGCCCGCAACGCCGACGGCAGCCTTGGCGCATCGACCGGGCTCGTCGCACGCGCCCACGCCGCCGACCTTGAAGTCCACCCATGGACATTCCGTGCCGAAAACTACTTCCTGCCCACCAACGCTCGCACAGGCGATGATCCGCGTGTATTGGGCCGTATGTTGATGGAAATACAGGCTTTTGTTGTCGAGGGCGTCGACGGTCTGTTCGCCGATCACCCGCGCGAAGCCGTGGCACAGGTGGGGGAGGCGATGCGCAGCCGGGTCGATCAGCTAGATGACGCGGATGCGGCTGAATAGCTGCTGCAACGCCGCCGTCATCCAGGGGCCGTCGATGCTTGCAAAATCCACGCTCAGCGGTTCGCCGGGCAACACCGCATATTTGCTGCGCTCGGTCGCCTCGACCTGCAACACTGCCGCGTTGCCGTTCAGCCCCAGCGCGATGCTGGCCACTCGCATGCTATGAATTTTCAGCACGAATCGTTTCTCGTCGCGCGATGTCCCCTCCTCGACGAGGTCGAAATCGCTGCGGTTCTCTATCGCGGCCAGCGCCAGTTCGACCAGCCGGGCCAGCATCGGTCCCTCGCTCCGTGCCCAGCGCAACCGCTCGAACTGCGCTTCGTCGACGACATGCGATAGCCGATCGCATTCCAGCTCGAAACTTGCTGTATCCACTATCATTATCCCGTTCCCGTCGCGATGCACTGCAGACCTGCCGACATAGGTCGCAAATCCTAATGATTGCCCCGCGTCCTTGCCGCGCCCGCCCGATCCGCTATACCCCGTGCGCATGTCCACAACTTACACGCTTGACACCGCGACCAGCCGCGCCAACCCCACGCCCGCGCCGATGCGTCGCCTCACCGTGCCCGCGCTGCAACGGCGCAAGGCGGACGGCATCACCGCCGAACCTGTTGTGATGCTCACCGCCTACACCGCGCGGATGGCGCAACTGCTCGATTCTGTTTGCGACATCCTGCTGGTCGGCGATTCGCTGGGGCAGGTAATCTATGGCCTCCCATCGACAGTGCCGGTCAGCCTCGACATGATGTGTGCGCACGGGGCCGCCGTGGTCCGCGGCAGCTATCACAGCGTCGTTGTCGTCGACATGCCGTTCGGTAGCTACGAAGCCTCCCCTGGGCAAGCTTTCGCCAGCGCTGCGCGTATCCTCAAGGAAACCGGCGCAGCAGGGGTCAAGCTGGAGGGCGGCCAGGCCATGGCCGACACCGTCGCTTTCCTGACCGCACGCGGCATTCCCGTCGTCGGACACGTCGGCCTCACCCCGCAAGCGGTTAATGCGCTCGGCGGCTATAACGCGCGCGGTCGCAGCGCGGCAGAAGCGGAACGGATCGTTGCTGATGCCAAGGCGATTTGCGACGCCGGTGCTTTTGCCATCGTGGTCGAGGGCGTCGTCGAACCGATCGCTATCGCCGCAACACAGGCGGTCTCCTGCCTCACCATCGGAATCGGCGCATCGGCGCAATGCGACGGACAGGTGCTGGTGACGGAAGACATGATGGGCCTGTTCGAACGCACGCCACGCTTCGTCAAAGTCTATGCGGACATGGCGACGATGATCGCCGCAGCCGCCGAAAGCTACGCCGCCGAAGTCCGTACCCGTGCCTTCCCGACCGCAGACCAGACCTACCAGCCCAAGGACTAACTCAGCCGCGCGCGATCCATTGTGTCGCTGCATCCATTGCGACATCGCGCCGCGCCGCAACATCCCGCCAGCCCGCACACGCAAAGACATCGGGCGCAATTCCGGCGTCCGGCTGCGGCGTCCGCGCAAAATAGCCGATCAGCGGCAGGTCAAAGACGATAGCGCTATATGGCAGCTTGGTAAAAAAGAATGCTCCGCCATTAATGCCTCGCCGGTTGCCGCCGGTCGTATCGCCGAACAGACGTACCTTGCCGCTCGCCCGCGCTGCATTGATGAACCCGAATGTGGCGGAACTGTTCACCGGGCCGATCAGCGCCGCAACCGGCAGGTCAAGCTGTTTGGCCGATGGGCGGACCGGCGGTGGCCGCGCTTCCCCGGGCCGCGCATAATAGCCGTCGCCCAGCGGCGCTGCGCCCGCCCCCAAAGTGCGAAAACTGTCGTCCCATGTCGAGATATGCGGGGTCAGCAGTCGCGGCACCTCGGTAAACCGCAACCGCACATCGACATCCCAGCCATCAAGATCGGTCCGGGTCAGCCGCGCCAATATCGGGTCGCCGCAATCGTCGCCGCCCTCGTTGGCGCGAATATCGATGATCAGCCCTTTTGCGCCCGCCAGACTGTCGAGCCGCTCTTCGAGCCACCCGCGCCAGTCCCACTGGCTGTTCCACATCGCCCAGCCGTTCATGGTCAGCACTGCCACGCCGTCGCTGCGCATCGTCCATTGCCAGCGCGGCTGGTCACTGTCCTCGGCCTCCCGAGTCATCGCTGCGCGTCGCGCGCTCAGGTTAATGGCAGGCAGCGTCATGGCCTGCTCGGCCCCGTCCGGCGTGACGATGCGCAGCCGGTGCTCGCCCCCGCCGGGCGGCAACAGCATACCCTGAAAGATGTCGAAGGTTTCGTAGGTGGCGTCGCCGCGCACGCCCAGCAACGACCGCCGCTTGCCGTCGTTGCCGCCATCGCCACGGGTGTAGGGTATCAGCCGCGTCAGCAGATCCCCGACCGCCATGTCGCCGATATGGGTCACCCGCGTGCCGCGCGCCAGCCGTCCGTTGCCGCTGTGGTCGGCCAGCACGATCATCTCGTTGCCGATCCACTCGAAATGCAACGGCAGGCGGGTGGGCCGGTCGAACAACGCGGTCACGCCGCTGTCGTTCTGGTTGAAAAAATTGGCGTAGCTGTGCCCGCAGCGGATAGTCGTCAGAAACCGCGACAGCGCCAGATAGCAGTCTTCGAACGATTCGGCGTCGGCCCCTGCGATATAAGCCGCCTCCAGCCTGTCGAGCCGCGCCGCGACATCGCGCCGACCGGCATAGCGATACAGACCCGGGTGAATTCCCATCGCCGCGCGAAATATCGCCATGTCGTCCAGCGCCGATCCGCGTCCCGGCGGTGATCCCACAGGTTGCAGCGCATCGGCGCGGGCGGAAAAGGGCAGGGCGGGGATCGCGGCAAGCGCGACAAGCATCTGGCGTCGGTCCATTGGCGATAGTCTGGCTAAGCCAAATTCAGATGTCACCAGAAAATGCATTGCGCAGGCTGATTTGCCGGGCGTGTCGCCGCCGCACTATTTCACATTGTCCTTGCAGGCAGGGGTTGGCCGCGGCGGGCAACGGCCGCAACGCTACCCGTTCCAGCGATCGATTGCATGGCCGCCAATGCGCAGCGCCGACGGCACCAGGTCGGGCGGCGGCGGCGTCATGATGGCATGGTTCAGATACCGCATGGCCAAAGCCAGGCCAGCGGCAGAAAATGGCTTGCCAATGACGCCTTCAGCTCCACCGAAATTTTCGGGAATCCGGCTTTCGTTACCGGTCAGAAAGATGATAGTGGCCCCGGGCCATTTGTCCCGGATGCTGATCGACGCTTCAATGCCTGTCGACCCTTCATCAAGATGCATGTCCACGAGCGCCAGGTCAGGCTGCGCGGAGATATCCATCGCATCCACCTCGCGCAGGCACCGGGCTTCGCCGATCACATCATGCCCCTCACTGCTCATGATCATTTCGAGATCGAGCGCAATCAGGGCTTCATCTTCGACAATCATCACGCGCATCGCATTAACTCTTTTCAACAATGACTAAGCGATCATCGAGAACCAAGTTCCCGTTGCATCAGAATGCCACAAAGGAGTATCGCCTATTTGCCGCCCCAAGCGGTCGATCAGCGTGCGGCCCAATGACCCGGACCGGACAGTGTTGGCATCGAACCCCGGGCCGTCGTCCGCTATTTTAATCCGCGCCCGACCATTTTCTTCTTGAACGGTGATGGTCAATATACCGCTGCGGCCATCGGCAAAGGCGTGCTTGATGGCATTGGTGACGATTTCGTTGACGATCAGGCCGACGGCAGATGCCTTGCTCGATGCGATCTCCAGTCTTGCCAGATCGAATTTCAGTTTGATATCGTCGCGGCCGGCTGCACCGACGATATCGGTGACCATCTGTTCGATGAATTGCCCGATATCAAATTTGCGCAGGTCGCTGGATTGATACAATTGGCGATGGACTGCCGCCAGCGCATCGACCCGTTCCAGCATATTCTCCAACGTGCTGCGCAAGCCTGTATCGGGGATCGAGCGGGCCTGCAATCGCAACAACGAACCAATCATCGTCAGATTATTCTTAACCCGGTGATCCACCTCGTGCAGCAGTAGCGTTTTGGTTTCCAATGCCTCTTGCAATTCACGGGTGCGTTGCTCGACCAGAGCGTCGACCATGGCCTTCTGGCGGGTGATTTCGTCGTGCGCCATAATCCGCCCGGTGACATCGAGTTGGGAGGCAAAGAAGAATTGCACCTGTCCATCGTCATCACGCACCGGACTGACATACAGCGAATTCTAGAATGTCGTTCCGTCGGCGCGGTAATTCAGCAGATCGACAGTGATCGGCTCGCCGCCGGCAATCGCCGCGCGCAGCCGGTCAATCGTCACGCGGTCGGTCTCGGGACCTTGCAAAAACCGGCAGTTGCGGCCGATTATATCTTCCCGGCTGTATCCGGTCTGGCGCTGGAATGCCTCGTTGGCAAACACGATGGGATTGTCCGGCTGATTGGGGTCGGTGATGACCATCGGCATCCGCGTTGCGCGGATCGCTGCAGCAAACGGATCGCCTCGTCCCTGATGATAATGCAGCCGCTCGGTCAGGTGCCAGTCGTCCCGCTGAGACAGAAGGGATTCCTCATTGGCCCGGTCGACTGTCGAACCTTTCGTCACCCTGCTCATCCTCGATATCTGCTCATCAGTCCGGTCCGCCTTGTTGCCGTCGCCACGACTTGCTGTTCCTGGCCTGTGATTTACTGGTTTGCCTCGCGCTAACCTTTGGCTCGTTTGATTGTTCCTCGACAGTCTCAATGCCCCTTTTTGCCACCCTTTCCCTTTGCGACCTTCCCCGCTAAAGGGCGAAGCCTGCTGCCACCGTGCGTGCAATCCGGGACTGACGAAGAGGAATCCTGCATGGCGTTGCCCCCCGGCAATCCCGATACTTTCATGGCTGAAGTCGACGATGCGGTCCGTGCCGACCGGATGCAGGGCTTTGTCCGCAGCTATGGCGCGGTACTGATTGGCATCGTCGTGCTTGGCCTTGCCGCGCTGGGTGGCTGGATGATCTGGCAAAGCCGCGCCGATGCCGGGGCCGGGGATCGCGGCACGCAACTGTCGTCGGCGCTGGACATGTTCGTACAAGGGCGTCCGAAAGCCGCCGGTGACAGCCTGGAACCGCTGGCAAAGGGTCAGGATGCTACCTATGCGGCGCTTGCGCTGATGGTGCAGGGTAACAGCGCGGCCGCAGCCGGCGATGCGCGCACTGCTGCGGCGCGCTTCGGCGCTGTCGCAAATAACGTCGATGTCGCGCAGGCGCTGCGCGACAGCGCGATGCTGCGTCAGACGCTGGCCGAATATGACACTCTTCAACCTGAAGCCGTCGTTGCGCGGTTGCGCGCTCTGGTGTCGCGACCCGGCCCGGCTTTTGCCAGCGCCGCTGAACTGACCGCGCTGGCGGAACTCAAGCGCGGCAATGAAGCGGCGGCAGGCGCGCTCTATCAGCGGATCTCGACGGCGGAAAATGTCCCCGACAGCCTGAAATCGCGCGCCGTGCAGATGGCCGGCATGCTGGGTGTCGATGCCGTTCAGCAGGCAGACACCGAGAATGCGGCACCTGCCGCACGGGAAAATGCGGCTCCTGCCGCAGGGCCCGCGCGCGCGCCATCCGCGCCAGCAGTCAAGACAGTCACCGGGGAGTGAGAATGCAGCACGGATACATGCGTAACGCGGCGATCGTCGCGCTTGCCTCGGTGGCGCTTTCTGGGTGCAGCCTGCTGCGCGGCAACGGCCCGCCGACCACGCCCACCGTCGGCAATCGCGTCTCGATCCTGTCAGGCGCTAACGCGGTGGAGGTCGATCCGACCATCGCCGAATTGCAGGTCATCCTGCCTGCCGCAGTGCCCAATGCCGACTGGAACCAGCCGGGCGGCAATGCGGCAAAATCGCTCGGCCACCTCACCCTGCCAGCTACATTGTCTCAGACATGGACTGCACAAGTCGATGGCGGCAACGATCGCGCCCGCCTTGCGTCCGCACCGGTGGTGTCGGGCGGCACGCTGTTCGTCATCGACACGCAGGCGGTCGTCTCCGCATTCAATGCCGGCACCGGCGCAAAACTCTGGTCGGTAAAAATTGGCGATACCGAACGCGATGGCCAGCGCGCCCGCTTCGGCGGCGGCGTCAGCGCCGAAGCCGGGACGGTCTATGCGGCCAGCGGCCTGGGCGATGTTGCGGCGATCGACGCAGCGACCGGGGCCATCCGCTGGAATGCGCGGCCATCCGGCCCGCTACGCGGTGCGCCGACCTTGGCGTTCGGCAACATCTATCTGATGGGGCAGGATAATCAGCTGTTCGCGCTAAAGGCGAACGACGGCACTGTCGAATGGTCAGAATCGGGATCGGTCACGCCATCGGGCGTATTCGGCGTGGCTGCGCCTGCCGCTGGGCAGGGTACCATCGTTGCGGGCTACAGCTCGGGCGAACTCAATGCTTATCGCTATGAAAACGGACGACCATTGTGGGCTGATGCGCTGGCACGGACCAGTATTTCGGTTGCCGTATCGACGTTGACCGATATCGACGCGGATCCGGTGATCGACCGTGGCCGCGTCTATGCCATCGGGCAGGGCGGGCGCATGGCCGCCTATGAACTGACGTCCGGGCAGCGCATCTGGGAATTAAACATCGCAGGCATCTCGACGCCATGGCTCGGCGGCGAATGGGTGTTCGTCGTCGGCGACGATGCGCGGATTTTCGCTATTGCCCGCGCCACCGGCAAAATTCGCTGGATCGGGCAGCTGCCACGCTGGCGCGACGAGGAGGACCGCGAGGGGCAGATTCGCTGGACCGTCCCGGTGCTGGCCGGAGCTCGGCTGAATTTCGTGTCGACCGACGGGCGCATGGCCAATGTCAGCCCGGCCGATGGCACCATCCAGTCGATCGTCCCGATCAGCGGCGGCACCCGCTTGCCGCCGCTCGTCGCCAACGGCATGCTTTATGTGATGGACGAAAGCGGTCGTATCACCGCTTGGCGATGAAACGCCCGCGTCGTCCGGCGGCAGCAGACTTGCCGACTGTCGTCATTGTCGGGCGGCCGAATGTCGGCAAATCGACGCTGTTCAACCGGTTGGTCGGTAAAAAACTCGCGCTTGTCGACGATCGCCCCGGGGTGACGCGCGACCGGCGAGAAGGCGAAGGCAAGCTGCTCGGCCTCGAATTTCGCATCATCGACACCGCCGGATTCGAAGAGGACGATGCCGCGACATTGCCCGGGCGAATGCGGATGCAGACCGAAGCGGCTATCGCCGATGCCGATGTCGCACTGTTTCTGTTTGATGCGCGCGCGCCGGAATTACGCCGGTCGATGAAGAAATCGCCCGCTGGCTGCGCGACAGCGAAACACCGGTGATCGTTGCTGCCAACAAGGCGGAGGGCAAGGTCGGCGCAGAAGGCGTCTCCGAAGCCTGGCGTCTCGGCCTGGGCGAACCATTCGGCATTTCCGCCGAGCATGGCGATGGCATCGTCGATCTGTTCGATTCGCTGCGCATTCATATCGAGGCGCCGGACAAGCAGGAGCTGCGCGACAGGCTGGAGACCGAGGCGAGCGCCGATGACGAGGACCAAGAGGAGCTCGACCCCCTCGCCCCTCTCAAACTGGCCATTGTCGGCCGCCCCAACGCCGGCAAATCCACGCTGATCAACCGCCTGCTCGGCGAAGAGCGCCTCATCACCGGCCCCGAAGCGGGCATCACCCGCGATTCCATCACCATCGACTGGCAATGGACCGGCACCGACGGCATCGAACGTCCTGTCCGACTGATCGATACTGCCGGAATGCGCAAAAAGGCCAAGGTGCAGGACAAGCTCGAAAAGCTGTCCGTCGCCGATACATTGCATTCGATCGCCTTTGCCGAGGTTGTCGTCCTGCTGCTCGATGCAACGCTCGGTTTGGAAGCGCAGGATCTGCGCATTGCTGACTGGGTAATTGAGGAAGGCCGCGCGCTGGTTATTGCGCTCAACAAATGGGATGTGTCGGAAAACAGCAGCGCGTTGTTCCAGGGCATCAGGTTCGCACTCGACGAAGGGCTGGCACAGGTAAAGGGCGTGCCGCTGCTCACCGTTTCGGGTGCGACGGGCAAGGGGCTCGACCATCTCGTCGCCGCCGCATTCGAAATCCGCACTCAGTGGTCAAAGCGGGTATCGACCGGCGAACTCAATCGCTGGTTCGAACGCGCGGTCGAAGCCAATCCGCCGCCGGCCCACAAGGGCCACCGGATCAAGCTGCGCTACATCACTCAGGCCCGCCTGCGCCCGCCAAGTTTTGTCGCGTTCGGCACTCGTGTCGACATGTTACCCGAAAGCTACCGCCGCTATCTGGTCAACGGTATCCGCCGCGACCTCGGTTTTGGCGGGGTACCGGTGCGGCTGACGCTGCGTGCGTCGAAAAATCCGTTCGGTGACGCGGTTCGCAAATCTGCGCATTCGGCGCCGCGCCGGGCCAGCGTAACCCGCGGCCCCGGCGCGCCGGTTACGCCAACCAACGGACCGCGCAAGGGACGAAACGCCCGGCCGATGCGTCCAACCCGGACGCGTCCGTAACCTCGCGTTTACTAGCCTGACGCTATTGTTGTCGTCGCAACCCGCCGCATTGGAGGGACTCGTGCTGTGCACGAAGGAACGATGATGCCTGACTTGTCATTGCCATTGGTCGATTGGGACGGCTTTACCCGTACGCGCAGCCAGTTGGGCGGGTCGTTCATTCGCATCCTCGGCTATTTCGTGGAGGACGGGTTGAAGTCGGTCGAGGCGATCGAACAGGCGATGCGGGCAGGCAATGCCGCAGCGATGGTGCTGCCCGCGCACACGCTGAAAAGCGAAGCGCGCCAGTTTGGCGGCGAACGGCTGGGCCAATTGTCTGAAGACATCGAAATGTTCGCCCGGCAATGCGTCGAAACCCGTGAATCACCTGAAAATTATGTTGATCGCGTCGTCCAGCTCGGCCCGCTTTTTCGGGAAATGCTGGCCGAAATAGAGGCCGAATCCAACCCGCTGATGCAGCGCAAGCCGGGTTTCGGACGGCGGTTCGCCTGATCCCTCAGGCTCAGCCGACTTCGGGCTTGGCGTTCGGATCGCTCTGCAACTGGATATAATTTTGAAGTCCCATCCGCTCGATCAGGTCGAACTGGCGTTCCAGCCAGTCAACATGCTCTTCTTCGCTGGCAAGGATATCGACGAACAAGCGGCGACTGACAAAATCCCCGACGCTCTCGCAATGCGCAGCGCCCGCCTTTAACGGCGGCAGGGCATCATGTTCCAGTGCCAAGTCCGCGCGGAGAATTTCCTCGACCGTCTCACCAATCCGCAGACGGCCGAGCATCTGGAAATTGGGCAGACCGCCGAGAAACAAGATGCGGTCAGCGAGCCGGTCGGCATGCTTCATCTCGTCGATCGATTCATGGCGCTCATAATCGGCGAGTTTCGAGACACCCCAACTGGCGAGCATGCGATAGTGCAACCAATATTGGTTGATCGCGGTGAGCTCGTTCTTCAACGCCTCATTGAGATAGTCTATGACCTGCGCGTCGCCCTGCATTTTTACATCTTCTTTTTCATCGCGCCCATCGACCATGCATTCGTACATCGGCTACGGCGAAAAAAGCAATTGGAAAAGCCGCCTTTTGTGCGGGTCTAAGTGTTATTGAGCAATTGCAACGGCAAGGGCGATCTTGCGATTGCTCCGCATTATGCTGCTGCGCGCTCTTCGTTGACGAGAGTGCGGGCGGCAGGAACGCACTGACCGCATTTGGGTTTGCTGCCCAACGCCCGGTAAGCCGAAACCGGGCAAGTTGCGCCGCTGCGCACGGCGGCGCGTACATCGGCTTCACGCAGGGCATTGCAAACGCACAAGATCATCCGGCCACCTCTCGCCATGGGAGATAGCGCGAATGCGACTTGTTCGCAATAGCGTTTTACTGGCGTTGCATCGGCTGTAATTGGAGGCGCGAGAGGCTGCGCCACAGCCATTCGAGAGGGCCGTAGCGATAGCGGTCCAGCCATGGTTTCGACCACAGCACCATGATTGCCCAGATCACCAGCACCGGACCATAAATCTCGATCCGCGACCAATAGCCGAACTGGCCCAGGCCCCAGCCATAGAAGAATGCCGTCATGAGTATCGAGGTGCCGAGATAATTGGTGAAGGCGGCGCGCCCTACCGCAGCCATGCGCGCGATCAGCGGAGCCGAGGCAAAGCGCTGCGCCAGCCCCATGATAAGCGCCGCATAGCCGATGCTCATCAGGATATCGAACGGGATCGACAACCAGAAGGTCGACATTAGCAAAACTGCGGCATCGAGCCCTGAGCGGAACTGGACCCACAGCAACAGCAGATTGGCGACGACGCCGACGCCCAGCGCCCGATTGCGCCATCGATCCAGCCGATCCAGCGACCATGCGCCGCGCAGCAGTCCCGATCGATAGGCAATCATGCCGATCAGCATCAGCACCAGCGTTTCGGGCATGTAGATGAGCGAATTGATGAACGGAGTCGCGGCATCCTCCGCCAACTTGGTGGTAACAATGGTGGGAAAGTCGCTGCGGTACAGCGCCAGTTCGGCCTGGGTTTCCGGGCTGTTATAAGCCATCTTGCCGCTGAGCCGCTGATAAACCTCCTGTATCTGTGGCGGCATGCCCGGCAGCGCGCCGAGCGCAATCGTGCCGTACAGCAGGCCGGCGATGACCATCGTCAGCACAAACACGCCGATCGCCCAGTTGCGCAACGCGCGTATCGACAGGTTGCGAAAAAAATACAGAATAAAGCCGGAGACAGCGTAGCCAAACAGGATGTCGCCATACCAGATCAAAAAAAAATGCACCAAGCCGAACAGCGCCAGCACGATCATCCGGCTATAATGGACGCGCGCCGGGCTTAGCCCCGCAGCCAGTGCCGATTGAATGACCAGTAGCGTCGATGCACCGAACATGATCGAAAACAGACCGCGCATCTTGGAATCGACAAGCACATAATCGAGCGCCCAAATCCAGAGATCCGGGCCGCTGTCGCCACCCCAGGCACGCGGCGTGATGTAGGCGTTTTCGGGCATGGCAAATGCGACGATGTTCATCGCGAGGATACCCATCACCGCAAACCCGCGCGTTACATCAAGCCCGGCGATCCGGTCCGGCGCGGGGGATGGGCGTGCTTCGATATCAGGTGCGGTGGCAGTTGCTGCGTCGCTCATGCGAATTTCCCCCTTCGCGCTGTGTTGTGAGGGTAGTGCACTAGCCGGGGCGGGTTGTCCAATGCGATGAGGCTATGTCGGACGGACTAAATGGGCCCACGCGAAGACCGCGGAGATAAAGGTTGAAACGTGCCGAGAGCGTTTGCACTCGCCCCTGAAAGCTCATTGGACACGCTAAACCAGGAACGCCCCCTCGCGCTCTTCGCAAGAAATCATTCTTCCCGCCTAGGCCGCAGCGCCACGATCAGCCCGGTCAGCGCGAGCAGCGATCCGCCGATCGCCAGCGCGGACCAGTGATAGCCTTCGAACAGCGTCGACAGGCCCATGGCGATCACCGGGATCAGCACGCTCGACCATGCAGCAGGCCCCGCCCCGACCGCGCGGATAATGCCGAAATAGAGCGGAAAGCATACCACGCTGCCTGCCAGCCCAAGATAAAGTACGCCTGCGATATAGGATGGCCGCATGTCGAACACCGGCGGACCAACGGTCGCCAGCGCAAATGCGGCGTCGGCAAATGTGCCCCACAGCATGGCCCAGGCGATCAGCACGATCATGGACTGCGCACGGGCCAGCGGCGTTGCCTGCATGACATTGGCGACCGATGCCGACAGCACGCCGGCGAACGTGAGCGATGCGCCAAGCGCGACCGTGGCGAAATCGCCGCGCACTGAGCTGGCTTCATGTGCGAGCAGCAGCGCGATGCCGATGACCGCAATGCCGCCGCCCGCGAGGAATTTCGGATCGACGGGGGTTTTGAGGAAAAGCCGGGAAAATACTGTATTGGGGACGATCAGCAGCGCAAAAATCACCGCGACCACCCCTGAAGTCAGATAATGTTCTGCGCGGTAGACGAAATTGAAGTTCATCATGAACTGGGTGATGCCGATCCCGGCGGCGAACGCCTGGGTTCGTCCCGACAGCCAGATTGCCTCACGCCGGACCGCCGCAAGCGCAAACATCGCAACGCTGGCGACGGCAAAGCGATAGGTCACCGACCAGCTTTCAGGCACCGTCCCCAACTGGTCGCGGATAACCAGCCAGGTCGATCCCCAGATTAATGTGACGATGACGAAGGGGATGAGGACGCGTGGAGTGAGGATGGTTGGTTGGGTCATCACATAGGCTCGCTTCGCATCGCAAGCCTTTCCGACGGGGTCGGCAGGGTCATAGCGCCGCTATTGCGGTGGCGAGGGGGCGGACATCTGCTTCGGCATGGTTCCAGCTCGTGACCAGACGGGCTGCGCCTTCGCCCCAGTCGTAGAAGTCGAAGCCTTGCGCGCGAAGCCTTGCGGCCTCCGCAGCGGTCAGCGCCAGAAATATTTCATTTGCTTCGACGGGATGGAGAAGCCGCGCGCCCGCTGCTTCGGCGATGATCGCCGCCGCTGCATTGGCAGCGCGGGCGTTAGCAAGCCACAGGTCGTTTTCGACCATGGCGAGCAGTTGCGCCGCAAGGAAGCGGCCCTTGCTCTGGAGATGACCGGACCGCTTGCGCAATTCGGCCAGGCCCGTGGGCGTCGCGGCGAAAAATACCAGTGCCTCGGCATTCATGCCGCCATTTTTGACGCAGCCGAACGACAGCGCATCGACACCGGCGCGCCATGTGACATCGGCGGGTGAGCAGCCGACATGCGCGACCGCATTGGCAAAACGCGCGCCGTCCATGTGGAGTTTCAGGGCGTGGCGGCGTGCCGCTTCACCGATGTCCGCAACTTCACCCGCGCGCCACGCCAGCCCATATTCAGACGCATTGGTGATGCTGATTGCGGCGGGCTGCACCTGATGCACATCCTTGCGAATGCCGGCCATCGCCGCATCGATGGCTGCGGCTGTCATTTTCGCGCCGTCCCCCGGCAGATGCACCAGTTTCGCGCCGCCGGTGAACATCGCCGGCGCGCCGCATTCGTCGACCTCGATATGCGCCTCGGCATGGCACAATATCGCCTGCCACGGGCGGACCCAGGCGGCGAGCGCGATACAGTTGGCGGCGGTCCCGGTCGGCAGCCACAGCACCGAGCAGCGGGTTTCGAACAGGTCGGAAAACGCGCCATCGAGCCGTGCCGACAGGGCATCGCCATCATAAGCGGTGTCGACGGCATTGGCGGCGGCGATGGCGGCCATCACCGCCGGGTGCACGGTGGCGGCATTGTCGGAGAAAAAGCGGGCGGCGCTCACCGATCGCGCGCCGCCAGCAGCCGCAGGCGCAGGGCGTTGAGGCGGATGAAGCCGGCGGCGTCTTTCTGGTCATAGGCGCCGGCGTCATCCTCGAATGTCACATGGCGTTCGCTGTACAGGCTGTTGGGGGATTTGCGGCCGACAACGGCGGCGGTCCCCTTATAGAGTTTTAGCCGGACCGTGCCTGAAACCTTGGCCTGGCTGTGATCGATCGCGGCTTGCAGCATTTCGCGTTCGGGGCTGAACCAGAAGCCGTTGTAGATCATCTCGGCATATCTGGGCATCAGTTCGTCCTTGAGGTGCGCGGCGCCCCGGTCGAGCGTGATGCTTTCGATGCCGCGGTGGGCGCGGGCGTAAATTTCTCCCCCCGGAGTTTCGTACATCCCGCGCGACTTCATGCCGACGAAGCGGTTTTCAACGAGATCGAGGCGGCCGATGCCGTGGGTGCGGCCGAGATCGTTGAGCGCCGCGAGCAGGGAGGCGGGCGACATCGCCTCGCCATTCAGCGCAACCCCGTCGCCGTGCTCGAAATCCACAGTGATATATTCGGGCGTATCGGGCGCGTCCTCCGGATTGACGGTGCGCGAATAGATATAGTCGGGGGTCTCGTCCCACGGGTCTTCGAGCACCTTTCCTTCGGACGAGGTGTGGAGCAGGTTCGCGTCGGTGGAAAACGGGCTTTCGCCGCGCTTGTCCCTTGGCACCGGGATCTGGTGCGCTTCGGCCCAGGCGATCAGCGCGGTGCGGCTGGTCAGGTCCCATTCGCGCCACGGGGCGATGACCCGGATGTCGGGCGCGAGGGCGGCAACGCCGAGTTCGAAGCGTACCTGGTCGTTGCCCTTGCCGGTCGCGCCGTGCGCCACGGCATCCGCGCCGGTTTCGCGGGCGATTTCGACAAGCCGTTTGGAGATTAGCGGGCGGGCGATGCTGGTGCCGAGCAG
This sequence comes from Sphingomonas sp., assembly GCA_031397785.1. GTDB lineage: Bacteria > Pseudomonadota > Alphaproteobacteria > Sphingomonadales > Sphingomonadaceae > Sphingopyxis. The sequence continues at coordinate 18,822 of JANNMK010000184.1, forward strand.
ATAGTCCCCTTCATAACGGGCGTTGGCGCGCATCATCGGAAAGACGAAATCGCGCACGAACTCCTCGCGCAGATCGTCGATATAGATATGCTCTGGCCGGACGCCCATCAGCACCGCCTTGTCGCGCGCCGGGGCAAGCTCGCCCTCCTGCCCGAGATCGGCGGTGAAGGTGACGACCTCGCAGCCGTAGGTGACCTGCAGCCATTTCAGGATGACGCTGGTATCGAGCCCGCCCGAATAGGCGAGCACCACCCGCTTGATTGCATCGCTCATCATCGCCTCCGCTTGGCAGTGCCGTCAGGCGGCGCGCCTATCAGGGGCGGCGCGGCGGTGCAATCGCGGCAATTG
>JANNMK010000185.1:0-7015 GCA_031397785.1 Sphingomonas sp.
GGACGCTATTCGGTCGGCGTCAGCGCAGGCACGGTACGCGCCGCGTCCGCTGGCCTGATGCCCGGCGGCGGGGCGGCGGCCACGCGTTCCTCGCCCGCTGCGATGCGGATCGCCCGGCGGATGGCGGGTTTTACGCGGGGGTAGATGCCGCAGCGGCAGAGGTTGGTGATCGCGCTCTCGATATCGGCGTCGCTGGGGTTGGCGTTTTTCCTGAGTAGCACGCTGATCGCCATAATCATGCCGGGTTCACAGAATCCGCATTGGGTGACCTGTTCCGCCGCCCATGCCTGTTGCACGGGGTGGCTGCGGTCGGGGGAGAGATTTTCAATGGTGGTGATGAACCGCCCCTCGCAATCGGCGATACTGATCTGACAGCTCGCCACCGCCTCGCCATCGATATCGACGATGCACGACCCGCATTCGCCGGTGCCGCAGCCATATTTGGTCCCGGTCAGGTTCGATGCATCGCGCAACGCCCAAAGGAGCGGCGTGGCGGGGTCCATGCGGTAGCGTACCGGCCGGTCGTTGACAGTGAAGGCGGTCATGCAGGGGTGTTAACTGGCGCGGGCAGCCGGTGCAACTTGAACCCCTCCCTCAGACGGGCGGGGCTCTCAGGCTGCCACCCGCTTGCGCCCCGCCATATCCGCCGCGCGCCCGAACAGGACCAGCCGGTCCTCCGGCACTTTGCCCGTCACGCTGCTCACCAGCCAGATTGCCAAGGCCGACGCGATGAATCCCGGCACGATCTCATACATCGCCGCTGACCAGCCCGCCACGATCCAGCCGATCACCACGACCGCGCCGGTCACCATCCCCGCCAGCGCGCCCCAGCGGGTCGTCCCGCGCCACCACAGCGCGAACAGGATCAGCGGGCCGAATGCCGCACCGAACCCGGCCCAGGCGTTGGAGACAAGAGTGAGGATGCTGCTGTCGGGATCGAGCGCCAGCCAGCCAGAGAGCGCTGCAACCACGAGCACCGAAACGCGTCCGATGGCGACTACCGATAGTTCGCTCGCATCAGGCTTCACCACCCCGCGCCAGATATCCTCGGCCAGGCTGCTGGCGGTGACCAGCAGTTGCGAGGAAATGGTCGACATGATCGCCGCCAGGATCGCCGCCAGCAGAAAGCCGGTGACCAGCGGGTCAAATAAGAGTTTGGCGAATAGGATGAAGATCGTTTCGGGGTCAGCCGGGGCCGCGCCCCCTCGCGCCACCCACGCTGCGCCGATCAGGCCAGTGGCGACTGCACCAGCCAGGCTGATCGCCATCCAGCCGATGTTGATGCGCCGCGCGATCGGCATGTCCTCGACCCGGCGGATCGCCATGAAGCGCACGATAATATGCGGCTGCCCGAAATAGCCCAGCCCCCATGATGCGGTGCTGATGACGCCGATCAGGGTGGTTCCCGCGATCAGGCTGGAAAGCGTGCCGGGCGGCAACCCGCGGCCATCCTCGGCTATGGCGAGCGCGGGGCCGATTTCGCCCCACCCGCCGATCGCCGACACCGCGACGAACGGCACGACGATCAAACCGACGAACATGATGCAGCCCTGCACGAAATCGGTAAGGCTGACCGCCAGAAACCCCCCGAACAGCACATAGATGACGACCACGCCCGCCGCGAGACCGACACCGGTGAGATAATCCATGCCCAGCGCCGCCACCGCAAACTTGCCCCCCGCGACCATCCCCGCCGAGCAATAGAGGGTGAAAAAGACGATGATCACCAGCGCGGCAATCACCCGCAGCAGCCTGGATGTATCGGCGAACCGCTCCTCGAGAAAATCGGGGATGGTGATCGCGTCATTGGCGATTTCGGTAAAGGTGCGCAGCCGCGGCGCGACCAGACGGTAATTGGCCCACGCGCCCAATGTCAGCCCGATACCGATCCACGCGGCGGCCAGCCCGTCCGAATAGATTGCACCGGGCAATCCCATCAGCAACCAGCCCGACATATCGCTCGCGCCAGCAGAAAGCGCGGTGACTCCGGGGCCGAGATCGCGCCCGCCGAGCATATAGCCGGCCGCATCCGCAGTCGATTTGCGCCAGGCATAGAAGCCGATGCCGATCATCAGCGCAAAATAGCCCGTTAGCGACAGCCAGCCCATGGTTTGCATGCATCATCCCCTCGTCCCGCTGGCTAGGCGGGGGCGGGGTACAAGGCAACTGTCGATGCGTGGGTCGGCAACAGTTCGCGATCTGCAACCGCCTGTTTCGAAATGATGCATTCATCATAAACAAAAGCCACGCAATAAAATTACCGGTCAAAAATGCGTTTGTCTTCGGTGAGAATCGACAGTCTATCCGCAGGTAATCAACGGTTCTCATTGATCAAGGAATGGCATGATGGTTCCAAGAGCACAGCCAGTTTCAACCGTGCGGCTGATGGATAAGGGCCGGATGATCGCGCTCGGTCTCGCCCTGGCGCTCTCGGCCACGAGCGGGGCGCTGGCGCAGACAACAACCGCGCAACCGGCACCGGCTCCGCCGCCACCACCGCTGCTGATCGACACCGGCACGCCGCCTTCGGCCTCCGACAGTCAGCAGCGGGTGCGCAGCGTCCGCAGCAGCACCCAAGCCAGTCAGAATATCTTCTTTTCGGGAGAGGCCACCTCGGCGGCGGTCCGTTTCAACCTGCCCACCGGAAATGGCAATAAATACGCCATCCAATCGCTGTCGGTGTTTGGACGGGGCAGCGAAGACGCTCTTGGTGCGCTTAGGTTTGCGCTTGATCAGGATCTCCAAAACGCCAATGGCCGCGGGCAGATCGCCAGCTATTTTCTAAATCGGGATAATATATCTTTGGTATCGAGCTGGGTTGACGTTGCGACGACAGGTCTGTTGTTGGACCCGGGTAACTATTGGGTGAGGGTTGTCCCGGGGGATGGCCAACGCACAGTCAACTCATCGCTATCCGGCAGCACGGAATTGGAACTCGTTACCTTCACCATGCCCAATGGCTTGGCAAATCCTGCGTTGCAATATGCAACTCTTACGTCAAACTATTTGATATTCGGCGGCCCCCCGCAATGCGACGCGCAATTTCCGAACTGTGCCGATGGCAGTGGCAGTAGCACCAATACCGGCTGGCAAGCTGGTGGTTCATGGGGCTTCAGGGTCGCGGGTGCCCAACAGGCGTTGGTCGCGGCGCCGCCACCCGTCGGCGGCATTCCCGAACCATCGACCTGGGCGATGATGATCCTGGGTTTCGGGCTGGTCGGCGGGGCCTTGCGCCACAGCCGGAGGCGGCGTTCGGGGGCGGTGGCACAAGCGGTTTTGACCTGACCGACAATCGGTCTATCGATGCAGCCAAGGGAGCAGCACGATGACCGACCGATCGACTAGACAGAAAATTGCGACCTTTGCCGAATTCTGGCCCTATTATTTGCGCGAGCATGCCAAGCCGGAGACTCGGGCGCTGCATTATGTCGGCACCAGCCTGCTGGTGGTGATTGCCGCCGCCGCTCTGGTAACGGGCCGCTGGTGGCTGACCGCGCTGCTGCCGCTCGCGGGCTACGGCTTTGCCTGGGCCGCGCATTTCCTTGTCGAGAAAAACCGCCCGGCGACCTTCACCTATCCGCTGTGGAGTCTGGCGGGCGATCTTAAAATGTGGGCCTGGTGGATCACTGGGCGGTTGGGGCCGGAACTTGAGCGGGCCGGAGTCAGCCAACCTTCCTGACGAACACGCAGCCGGCCGAATAGCCCGCACCGAACGAACAGATCAGGCCGGTGTCGCCGGATTGAAGATCGTCGCTATGCCGGTGAAAGGCGATGATCGATCCGGCCGAACTGGTATTGGCATAGGTATCGAGCACCGTCGGGCTCTCGTCCTCGCTTGCTTCGTGGCCGTAAACCCGTCCCGCGATCAGCCGGTTCATATTGGCATTGGCCTGATGCAGCCAGATGCGCCGCATGTCCCCGCTGGCAAGGCCAAGCTTGTCCATTTCCGCAAGGATCATCGCAGCGACCATCGGCACCACTTCCTTGAATACCTTGCGCCCCTCCTGAACGAACAGCTTGTCCGGCGCGTCGCGGGTTTCGGGGTCGGCACGGTTGAGGAAGCCGAAATTGTTGCGGATATTGTTGGAAAATACGGTTCTCAATTTGGTGCCGATGATGTCCCAATGGGCCGGCGGCGCGATGTCCGCCGCCTCGACCAGCACGGCGGTCGCGACATCGCCGAAAATGAAATGGCTGTCGCGGTCGCGCCAGTTGAGGTGGCCCGACGTGATCTCGGGGCTGACCACCAGCACGCTGCGCGCATTGCCGCTGCGGATATAGTCGGCAGCGGTCTGGATGCCGAACGTCGCGGACGAACAGGCAACATTCATGTCGAAACCGAACCCGTCGCCCATCCCCAGCGCGTCCTGTATCTCGACCGCGACCGCAGGATAGGCGCGCTGCATGTTGGAGCAGGCACACAGCACGGCGTCGACATCGGATGCATCGCGCCCCGCACGGTCCAGCGCCTGTTTTGCCGCAACCACACCGATTTCGGCAAGCACCGCCAGTTCGTCGTTAGGCCGCTCCAGATTGCGCGGCCGCATGATCGCCGGGTCGAGCACGCCCGCCTTGTCGACGACGTGGCGCGACTTGATGCCGCTCGCCTTTTCGATGAACTCGACCGAACTCGGCTCGAGCGCAGCATGCGCGCCTGTAGCGATAGCATCGGCATGTTCGGTGTTATGGGCCGCTACATAGGCATTGAAACTGGCAACCAGCTCGGCATTGGAAATGCTGTCAGCGGGCGTGTGGAGGCCGGTAGCCGATATTACAGGATTGGTCATGGCTGCGCGGGATAGCGGCGGGCGCTGTGCAGGGCAAATGTTTGCGCGGCGGCTTTCCACTTGCCATGGTTAATTGCCTGTCAACATTTTCCATGCAATCTCATCTTTCGGGAGAGGGACATGGGACGCTACATTCCGGTTGAGGGGCAGTTATGACGATACGGTACCAGCGGTCGCCCGGCGACATGGCCATCGCGGAAATGCGCGAATTCGCGTCCTTTCCGTCGCGCACTCAGCGCTATATCCGCCGCAGCCTCGATGTCGGTCTGGTCCGTGAAGATGCCATTGCCCTGTGGTCGCGCGACCTTGTCGAGGAAGCCGGTATCCGCGTGCAGGAACGCATATACGCGCGGCTGGACGATGTGCGCGGCACTATCCCGGAGGACAGCGGCATCGATGCTGTCGGGCCGTTCATGGGCAGCCTTGTCTCGCTGTCTGCCTTTGATCTCGGGCAGGATCGCCTGCCGCATTTTTCGGCTTACCGTTTCCTGTACGAACGGCTGCTCGGTGCATCGGCGCGGCCATGGCTGCCTGGTGCCTTTTGTGCCGCCGCCGCATTGCCGCACATCCACCCCGACAAGCGCCGGGACTTGCTCCAGTCGATCGGCGAAAGCGCCGCAACCGCGGCCGGCTGGTCATCGCGTGAACCTGCTTTCTACCCGGCCTGGGTCGAAAAGATCGATGAGAGCAAGCCTGCGAATTGACCAGCGAAGCTAAAGCGCCCGGTAGATTCCGTAGGCGCTGGTGATGCTCAGCACCACGCCGACCATGACCATCAGCCGGTCCGGGGCAATGCGCTTGGCCAATATCGCTCCCAGCGGAGCGGCAACCACGCCGCCGATCAGCAGCCCGACCACGGCGAGCGAAAATTGTGCCAGCCCCATCTGCGACACAAAGGTGGCAGAAATCGCCAGAGTGACGAAAAACTCGACCGAATTGACAGTGCCGATCACCTTGCGCGGTTCCGCGCCCTGGATCATCAAGTTTGACGTTACCACCGGCCCCCAGCCCCCGCCGCCGGCCGCATCGAGAAAGCCGCCGATCAAGCCGAGCGGCGCGATGATCTTCGGGTCGCGCAGGGTTATCCGGTGGTTGAGCCCGCGCCACAGCAGCCAGATGCCGATGGCTGCCAGATAGGCCAGCACGAATGGCCTGACCGTATCGCCATCGATGCCGGTCAACACATAAGCACCCGCCGCGCCGCCGATCATGCCGGGGATCACCAGCCGCAGGAACCAGCGGACATCGATATTCCGGTGCCACAGATGGTTCACCCCCGAAACGCCAGTGGTGAAAATCTCGACGATATGGGTTTTGGCGCTGGCCTGGGCGGGGGGGATGCCGAGCACCCCTACCAGCAACGTCGATGTAATCACGCCGAACGCCATGCCCAGTGCCCCGTCAATCAATTGCGCCGCAAAGCCGATGAGAATGAAAGGCAGCAGGGCGGAAAAGTCGAACGCGGTAAAATCTATCATGCCCGGTCCCTGACTGTTGCCGTCGCTATCTAGCGTGCGACGCCTGCCATGCGCCAATGGAAAAAGCCTATCCGCCTGCCAAGCTACCCTATTTCCACTTCATCGTATCGCTCGACAGGTGGTCGCGCACAAAATCGATGAAAGCACGCAATTTCGGCATCACCTGCCTGCGACTGGGATAATAAAGGAACAGCCCGCCGCTCGAAAAGGCGACATCGCTGAACAACAATTCCAGTTCGCCACTGGCGATTTCATCGGCGACATTAGGCACCGCCATGTAGGCAAGGCCGACGCCCGATTTTACTGCAACCATTTGTGCCATGAAATCATTGACGATAACCGGTCCCTTGACCGGGACTTCGACGATGCGGTTGCCATCGAGAAACTGCCATTGCATGAACGTGCTCTTGGCAACACGCACCCTGATGCAGGCGTGGTTACGCAGGTCGGCGGGCGTTGCCGGTCGTCCCGCCCGCCCGAAATATCCAGGCGTGCCGACGACCCCGAAGGCGAATGGGGCGGATAGCCGCACCGCGATCATATCCGCTTCGAGCGATTCGCCCAGTCGCACCCCGGCATCGAATCCGCCCTCGGTGACATCGACAAACGCATCCTCGGCGCAGATTTCCAGCTCGATTTCAGGATAGGCGGCGCAAAATCCGGCAAGGATCGGTTCGAACAAGTGACGGACCACGGCGCGGGGCAGGTTGATGCGCAGCCGTCCGGCGGGGCGCTCACCCAGGTTGCGCG
>JANNMK010000210.1:0-17938 GCA_031397785.1 Sphingomonas sp.
GGATGATCATCGTCGGTTTGGCGGCGGTGCCTTCGGCGAACCATGATTTTGCACGGGCGAGATGATAGATTCCAGCGGCCTGCAACACCTCCTTGTCGAGCATCGCATAGGGCAAGGTGATTGCGCCCAGGGCGATTGATGCCAGCATGATCCCGGCCTGCCGCTTGAAGCGGACGGTCTGATTGTTGCGGTTGTGTCGCCGCAGCGCGTCGGCATGGGTGCGGCGGTCGCTGTCTTGGCTCATGATCCGCCGCCCTGTGACAAGCGCCGCTGGCGGTCATAAGCTGCGGTGATTTCGGCGGCGATCGCTTCGTCGGTTTTGCGCGCACCCTGTGCCGCACTTCGCGCATAGCAATAGGCCGCGCATGACGTGAACAAGGCGCGGTCGAGCATCCGCTCGATCCCGACGATGGCGAGACTGATCGACGCGACTTCGCCGATGATGTCCTGCCCGTTGTTGTCGGGCTGCGGTGGGTTCGCCAGCGTCGCAACGCCGGTTTTGACGCTGCGCTGGAGCATTTCATAAACGCTGATGTCGTGCCGCTCGGCCAGCGCCTTTAACGCCGTGTCGAGCGCGACCGGCAACCGGATCGTGTGCTGGACGGGCTTCATGATGCGCCTCCGGCAAGAGTGCGCCAAGCACTCCCGAAAAACGCCGGAAGTGCGCGGCTTTCCAACCGCGCCTTCGCCGCGCACTCGGATCGCACTCGCCAAAAATGGCGGAAAAGCGGGATGCACCCGTGCGTGAGGTGTGTATCAAAATTGCTGGCCCGATACGTAGTATCGCGGCCTCTTTTCTGGCTCGGTTTTTCGAGATTATCCGACATAGGATTGCGCCTCTGTCCATCGGCCAGCCCCGGTCCATTCGATCATCCGCCGCATGGCTTCGGGGTCGGCAACATCGCGGTCAACATGCGGCGGCACTGGTGGGCGGTCCTGCAATCCATGCTCTGCGATCCAGCGCAAAATCTCCTTCTCGATGGCGGTGCGGACGCGCGCTTCAAGGTGCAGCGTTTCAACCGGATCGAGATGCGCGGTGACGCCGGGGCTTTCGATCGATGCGCCCATCGCGAAGCAATCATTGCCCACGATGTGGCGAGGGCCATCGATCCGTAACAGCGAGGTTGTGCCGCGCAGGACATCGACCACGGGACGCTCGGCCCGGTGCCACTCGGTCAAAGACGCGCGGCGCGTGTCACCATCGGCATTGTCTTCAAGCAGCTTGAGGATCAACGGATGCGTGTGGATCATGACGCGCCAGTGAGCGCGATACTTGGTGGTAATCATCGGCCAGCCGGTGAGGCGGACAAGCAGCGAGAGTTTGGACATGACGGTTCCTTTCGCGAAGCGCGTCAAAATAGGGAGGATGCGGTTTTTAGTAGCGGCAGGGCTGGAGGCTATTCAGCCAGTCCTCAACATCGCCGGAGCGCCAGCGGATTTTGCCCGCACCAATGTTGCAAGGGCATGGGAAGTCGCCGCTACGTGCGCGGCGATACAGAGTGGTTCGCGATTTGAAGCCAGTGACGTTGAGCACGTCGGTGACGGTTAAAAGCTGGTTTCGATCAGGGGGCATGGCGGCGTCCTTTCATTCGTTGGAATGCAAGACGTGCCGGTCAGGGGCGTTTGGGGCTATTCAGTTCCACATTCACGGAAATTCATGAAGCGGCAACGAGCGCAGAAAGCTGTTGAACGGCGGGTAAACTCCCGCGTGGATTTTCTCCATCCGGCTGTCGGTCATCCCTTCGGCGCGCAGCACTTCCTTCTTGCGTTCGAACGTCGTGCCTTCAAGCTCGGGGCGGCGCAGCGCGATGATGATCTGAACGGCTTCGCGGAAGGAATTGGCTTTGCTGCCTGCCTTGTCCGCTTGCGAGAGCAACCACTCGACCCGCCGTTCAAACTGCGCGTGGTCGGGCGTGTCGAGCAACGTCCGCGACGTGACGAAGACCGGTGCCACGCGCCCGCCCAATCTGACCCACAAGGCGCTCATAGGGATGGGCCGATGCGGACTGCACTGCCAAAGCTGCTGATCGCGACTAAGAATGAAGAGAGCGCCATGATCAGCCAAGAATGCGGGCAGCGCCCTTGCTGAGACTGGTTTGACCGTCCCGTCGGGCAATCGCTCCTCGCAGGCAATCTCTCCACTTGCGATCACATTCTTGAAGTCATCGAGCGCTTGCAGATTGCGTCGGAGGGGTCCGCTCGGCTCTTTGACCAGCTCGTCGATTTCCGGCTCGGCGCGAACCTTGCTCCGGTTATGCGCCCACATGAAGGCTGCGCCACTCGCGAGCAGAATTGTGGCACCCACAATCAAAGGGTTCATAAAGACGCCGAGCGCCGCGCCAAACACCGCGACAATGATCGCCACGCCGCGCACGGTATCGAGCATCACTCGCCGCTTGCGCCCGCGCCGCGCAGCCGACGCCATCGCGTCGAGAACTTCTTGCGGAATGACCTGCTCTATGGGTGTCCCAGCCGGTTGCTTGAGAAACGCAATGAAGCCGTCCCGGATTTTGACGAACTCGGCGGGGCGAAGGGGCAATTGCTCCTGCATCCAAGTCACGGGCTACCGAGAATCGGGGCCGCTTTCAATCGAAACAGGGGCCGCCCGCGTCCATTTCCGATGCGTTGCGATGCATCGCGTTGAGAACAAATTGGCACTATCTGCACCACCAGCGCACCACCAGCGCAAAATCGAGATGATAGCGTTTCGAGGAAATGCTGCAAAGTCATTGATTTATTGGTCGGGACGACAGGATTCGAACCTGCGACCCCCACACCCCCAGTGTGATGCGCTACCAGGCTGCGCTACGTCCCGACCGGCCAGGCACCGCGCGATATGCGTCAGCGTCTGGAAGCGTTGCCACTAGCGGGGCGGGGCGGGGGATGCAAGCGGATGCTACCGCTCTTGCGGTTGCGCGGCGTAGAGCGCCACGCTGAGTTCGAGCGGGGCAATATCCGCCATTGCCTTGCGAAATTCTGCCATGTGCGGGCTTGCGCCATGGCCATCGAGCGCGGCCTGATCGCGCCAGCGTTCGGTGATGTGCATGACATCGGGGTCGAGCGCATCGAATGCGAAAGCGTAAAGTTCGCAGCCATCCTCTGCGCGGGTAGCGGTGACCATGGCGGCGAGCGTGGCATGGTGGGCGGCGATGCTGCCGGGTGCGAAGCGGGCGTGGCCCTGGACGATGATCATGCTGGTCTTTCCCTGCTGGACGGTCGCGCTTTACCTGGACCTGGCGGATCATGCCCGACCTGGCCCCTGTTGCGCCCTGGCAGCGCAATGTCGGCAGTGTTGCACCGTTCAGGGCGAAGTGATAGGCGCGCCGCATTCTTGCGCAAGCCGGTCCTGCCTTCATCGCGAGGCAGGACTGCGTGTCGCATCGGCCCTTTCGCGAACGAAAGTCCTGACATGATCCCGACGACCCTGTTTTCCTCTGCCGCCGCGACCAGCGGCGGGACCACCGGATTTCTGTTGCAGATGGTGCCGCTGGTGCTGATCTTCGTGGTATTTTATTTCCTGCTGATCCGTCCGCAGCAGACCCGCATGAAGCAGCATGCCGCCAAAATCGGCGCGGCCAAGCGCGGCGACGTGGTGGTGACCGGCGGCGGGCTGATCGGCAAGATCACCAAGGTCGATATCGATCAGGACGAAGTCGAGATAGAGATAGCGACCGGCGTCAAGGTAAAGGCGGTCAAATCGACTTTGGCCGACATCCGCACCGGAACGGCAAAGCCGGCCAACGATTGATATCGTTCGCCTGCGCATCCTGACCCGACTGTCTTATCCGGATATTTGCTGACCATGCTCGATTTTCCCCGCTGGAAGATAGTCCTGACGACGCTGACGCTGATCGTCGGTGTGCTGCTCGCGATGCCGACGATGATCCCTGGCGGCTGGACCGAGCGCCTGCCTGCCGCGCTGACATCAAAGGTCAATCTGGGACTCGATCTGGCCGGTGGCAGCCACATCATGCTCGAAGCCGACATTGCCGACGTGCGCAAGCAGCGGCTCGATGCGATGGAGCGATCAATCCGTGAGGAGATGCGCGGCGGATCCGGCCGGGCGGACGATATCGTGATCGGTGAAATGGCGCGGTCCGCCAACGGCCTGTCGTTCATGGTGAGCGATGCGACCAAGGTCGACGAGGTGCGCGAGCGGCTGAATTCGCTGACCACCGGCGTCAGCCTGACCGGGCGGCGGACGTGGGACATCGAAGTGCGCGATACATCGCGGGTACAGATGAGCTTTTCCAACGCGGGGCTGAGCACATTCATCGATGAAGCGATGAAGGGCGCGCGCGACATCGTCGAACGGCGGGTCAATGCGCTGGGCACCCGCGAGCCGACCATCGTGCTGCAGGGCAGCGACCGCATCGTCGTTCAGGTGCCGGGGTTGCAGGACCCCAATGCGCTGAAGGAGTTGCTGGGCCAGACCGCGCGTCTGGAATTTCGCATGGTCACCGAAAATTACGATCCGGCCGAAGCAGCGCAGGGGCGCGCACCGGTCGGCAGCCAGGTCGTGCCCTATGCCAGCCAGCCCGGGGTCCAGGTGGTCAGTCGCCAGGTGCTGATTTCCGGCGACCAGCTGGAAAATGCGCAGCAGGGTTTCGACCAGCAATCCGGTCAGCCGGTGGTCAACATCCAGTTCAATAGCCAGGGCGGGACGATATTCGGGCGGGCGACGCGCGAGAATGTCGGTAAACGCTTCGCCATCCTGGTCGATGGCAAGGTGGTGACCGACCCGTCGATCAACGAGCCGATCAATGGCGGAGCGGCGCAGATATCCGGCAATTTCACGGTCGAGAGCGCCAATACGCTGGCGATCGCCCTGAAATCCGGTGCTCTGCCGGTCAAATTGTCGGTGGTTGAGGAACGCACGGTCGGCCCCGACCTTGGGCAGAAATCGATCGAGCAGGGCGCGATTGCCGCCGCTGTCGCATCGCTGATCACGATGATTTTCATGCTGATCGTCTATGGCCGGTTCGGGGTTTATGCAGCGATCGGCCTCATCCTCAACATCCTGATGATCGTTGGCGTGATGGCGCTGATCGGGGCCACGCTGACGTTGCCGGGAATCGCCGGTTTCGTGCTGACGGTGGGCGCGGCGGTCGACGCCAACGTCCTCATCAACGAGCGCATCCGCGAGGAATTGCGCCGCGGCCGCAAGGTCGTGGCAGCGATCGAGACCGGATATAAGGAGGCGAGCCGGGCGATTTTCGATGCCAATATCACCAACGTCATCGCCGCTGCGCTGATGTTCGTATTCGGCAGCGGGCCGATCAAGGGCTTTGCCGTGGTGCTGACCATCGGCATTGTCACATCGGTGTTCACCGCCGTGACGGTCAGCCGGATGTTCGTTTCCCTCTGGTTGCGCCGGACCCGGCCGCAATCAATCACGATCTGACAGGAGGGCGATTGCCCGTGAAACTGCTCAAACTCGTCCCCGACAACACCAATATCGCGTTCCTGAAATGGCGTAATATCGCGATGGCGATCAGCTTTGCGATGATCGCAGCATCGATCGTGCTGGTGGCGGTGCGCGGCCTCAATTTCGGGGTCGATTTCAATGGCGGGCAGATGGTGCGGATCAGTTTTGCGACCGTCCCCGATCTCGATGCCCTGCGCGCCCAGGTCGGGGCGTTGCAGGAAGGCGAAATCAGCGTCCAGGAATTTGGCAGCGCGCGCGACATCGCCATCCGCACGCCTCTGCCCGAAGGCGGCACGGTGGCGGAACAGGCGGCGGCCACCCGTCTGCAGGCCGAGATCAAGGCGCGCTATCCCACCGCGACGGTCAGTTCGGTCGATACGGTTTCGGGCAAGGTTTCCGATGAGCTGCTGTGGACCGGAGCGATCAGCCTGATCCTCGCCACCATCGGCGTTTCGATCTACATCTGGTTGCGCTTCGAATGGCAGTTCGGTGTCGGGGCGCTGTTTGCGCTGTTCCACGACATTGCGCTGACCTTTGGCTTTTTTGCGCTGACCCAGCTGGAATTCAACCTCAACATCGTGGCGGCGCTGCTGACGATCATCGGCTATTCGTTGAACGACACGGTGGTCGTGTATGACCGGATCCGCGAAAATCTGCGCAAATATCGGCGGATGGAGATCATCCCGCTGCTCGACCTCAGCGTCAACGAAACGCTGTCGCGCACGGTGATGACCAGCCTCGCGATCATCATGGCGCTGACTGCGCTGGTGTTGCTTGGTCCCGATGTGATTTTCGGGTTCTCGGCAGCGATGCTGCTGGGCATCTTCATCGGCACCTATTCATCGGTGTATATGGCGGCGCCGATACTGGTGTGGCTCAAGGTCGGGCCGGACAGCTTCGTGCCGGTTGCCGAGGGCGAGGGCCGGATGGCCGCCAAGCCGGTAGCCGACGATAATGCGGGCGCGGTGGTCTGAGGCGAGCACGTCCCGCTACGACGCACGGCCAGCGACGCAAGACATCAGGCGACCCGGCGGCCGCCCTTCCATACGCCCATGACGCGGCCCTGCACTGGCAGGCCGTCGAAAGGGGTGTTGCCGGCGATGGCGGACATCCGCTTGGCGTCGATCTGCCAAGGTTTGTCGGCATCGATGAGGATGAGGTCAGCCTCTGACCCGGAAGCGAGAGTTCCGGCATCGACCCCGAGCAGGCGCGCGGGATTGGTCGAGAGCAGCTGGAACAGGCGGGGCAGGGTGATGATGCCGTCGCGGACGAGGCCAAGACCGAGTGCGAGCAGGCTTTCGGCGCCCGCCATGCCCGGCGCGGCATCGGCAAACGGCAGGCGTTTGTCCTCGGGCCCGCGCGGATCGTGCGCGCTGGTGAGGACGTCGATGGTGCCATCGGCCAGTGCGGCTAGCGCGGATTGCCGGTCTTCTTCCTGGCGCAGCGGCGGGGACAGGCGGGCAAAGGTGCGCCATGCGCCGAGCGCGATGTCGGACAATAGCAGATGCGCCGGGCTGATGCCGCAGGTGACGGGCAGGCCGCGCGATTTCGCGGCGCGCACCAGTTCGAAGGCCGCGGCGGTGGTGAGCTGGCGAAAATGGAGCGCCGAACCGGTGACCTCGACCAGCGCAATGTCGCGCGCCACGGCGATTGCCTCGGCAGCGGCGGGCGCGGCGGGCAGTCCGAGCCGCAGCGCCATTTCGCCGTCGGTGGCAACCGCGCCTCTGGCCAGCCCTTCGTCTTCGGCATGGACGATGGTGACGAGGCCGAGCCCATTGGCATAAGCGAGCAGCCGCATCATGACCCCGGCATCGGCAATACGCGTGCGTCCGGTGGCGACGGCGCGCGCGCCTGCGGCCTGCATCAGCCCGATTTCGGCGAGCTCCTTGCCGAGAAGATCGCGCGTGGCTGCGGCGAGCGGGTGAATCCACAGATCGGGCTTGCCGGCCTTTGCCGCGCGTTCGATCAGACCCGGCTGGTCGAGCGGCGATGGGCCATCGGGCATCAGGGCGGCGCGGGTGATGCCGCCGAAATGGAACGCCTTGCGGTCGGTGGCGAACACGCCGAGATCGACGATGCCAGGCGCGAGCAGCAGGCCGTGGCAATCGATCGTCTCGGACGGATTGGACGGGTCGGATGCGATACGGTCGCCTTCGGTGGCAAGCGTGCCGGGCGTGACCGTGCCCGCCACGGGATCAACGAGGCGGGCGTTGGTGAAGCGGATTCCGGTCATGCCCAGCCTTCCACGCCGCGCGCGCCGCGGGTGAGCACATCGAGGCAGGCCATGCGCACCGCGACCCCCATTTCGACCTGCTGCGTGATGGTGGAGCGCAGCGGATCGTCGGCGATGGCGCTGTCGATCTCCACACCGCGGTTCATCGGGCCAGGGTGCATGACGATGGCATCGGGCCTCGCGAGGGCCAGCCGGGCAGCGGTCAGGCCGTAAAGCGCGTGGAATTCCCGTGCCGACGGGATGAAGGCGCCGTCCATCCGCTCGTTCTGGAGCCGCAGCATCATCACGACGTCGGCGCCATCGAGCGCGTCGTCGATGCGGGTGAAGCGGGCCGCGCCGAGCGCCTCGACTTCGACCGGGACCAGAGTCGGCGGCCCTGCAACGCGCACTTCGGCGCCCATGGTCGCAAGGCCGATCATGTTCGAGCGGGCGACGCGGCTGTGGCGGATGTCGCCGCAGATCGCCACTTTCAGCCCGTCGATCCGGCCCTTGCGGCGGCGGATGGTAAGCGCATCGAGCAGACCTTGCGTCGGATGTTCGTGCCAGCCATCTCCGGCGTTCAGTACCGGGCAATCGACCTTGTCGGCGATCAGCGCCACAGCGCCCGAACTGCCGTGGCGGATCACGATGGCGTCGGCGCGCATCGCGTTGATGGTCATGGCGGTGTCGATCAGCGTCTCGCCCTTTTTGACGCTGGATTGGGCTACCGTCATGTTGACGACGTCTGCGCCGAGCCGTTTGCCGGCGATTTCGAACGACAACAGGGTGCGGGTGCTGTTTTCGAAAAACGCATTGATGACGGTGAGGCCTGACAGCGTATCGGCATGTTTGACCGCGCCCGATCGACCAAGATCTACCCAGCGTTCGGCTTCATCGAGCAGAAACGAGATTTCCCACGGATGAAGCCCGGCGAGACCGAGCAGATGCCTGTGCGGAAAGGCCGCGCGCCCGGTCGGGGTGCGCGGATCGATGGGGTGGGGTGCCGATGTCATTAAAGCCGAGCGTTTAGTCGCAGCCGCGCCAAGTCTCAAGTGGGCGTTTGCAATCCCGCCAAGGCAGCGTGTGCCAATGGGTCGAGCAGTCCGGCCAATGCCATGCCGAGGACAATTGCGTGAATTGCGGGAATGAGTTTGAGCATCGTCGCGATAGGCTGTTTGCGGGTTTTGTGGCGGATAATATGTGATGCCGCGAGCGTCCCGAGCGAACCGCCGATCACGCTCCAGAGCAGCAAGGTAGATTCGGCGACGCGCCAGCCGCCAGCCTCCGCACAGGCCTTGTCCCAGACCATCAGTACGAAACCGATCAGATTTGCTGCAATCAGCCAGTAAAACGCCCATTCCATCTCTCACCCCCTGACCAAAGCATCGATGGCGCCTTGGAGGATGTAGCTGGCGGCGGCGCTGTCGATGCGGTCGGCGCGTTTGGCGCGGCTTATATCGGCGGCGATCATGGCGCGTTCGACGACGACGGTGGACCAGCGTTCGTCCCACAACAGGGTGGGCAGCGCGAGGTCGGCGCAGTTGCGGGCGAAGGCACGGGTCGATTGGGTGCGGGGGCTGTCGCTGCCATCCAGACTGAGCGGCAGGCCGATGACGAGGCCGACAATATTTTCACGGCCGACGATGGCCGAAAGTGCGGCTTTGTCGGCAGTGAATTTGGCGCGGCGGATGAGGTCGGCAGGGCTGGCGAAGGTCCAGCCCGCGTCACACAATGCAGTGCCGATGGTTCTAGTGCCGACGTCGAGCCCGAGCAGGCGTCCGCCCGAGGGCAAGGTGGCGGCAAAGCTGGCGGGGTCGGTGGTGATCACGCATTATGCCCTAACTGCTTGTACCGGGCGAAGTCGAGACATGTTGGCCAGACGGCGTGAGTCACCAGACCATGCTCGAGGCGAGCGAATAGGGGGGGGGGCTTGGGCACGCCAACACCGGGCTGGTGGCGCGCGAAGGCAGCAAGCCGCGCTAGCGCGTTTCGAACGCGGCCAGCCTGCGCACTGCGTCGGCGCGAATGTTGCGCCAGAACAGCGGATAATCGAACACATGATAGTTGTTGCCAGGGAGCAGGAAGCCGCCCATGTCCGGCCCTTCGCCGATCAGCAGGAAACCGCGGCCGCCCGCTGCCGGATCGTCGCAGCGCGCGCCGTTGGTCGCGGGGTAAAGGGTGCCGTCGGCAAAATCGCTGTCGGCGCGGACGGTGCCGAGATTGTCGCCTGACGGCGCTGCACCATCGCGAACGCCGCTGATCGGATTGACGCACAGCATCCGCGTTCCGGCGCGGCTCTTTCCATCGAAACCCACGGTTGCGTCATAGACGGTGAGGATCATCGCGGGATCGGCGGGCTCGGCGAAGCTCTGCCAGCCCAGAATGCAATTGGCGCTGCCAGCGGTCTCGCAGGGGGGCAGGCCCATAGCGGGCAGATCGCGATCGACCGAGATCGGCCAGCCGACGACATAGGCCGCAACGATGCGCCGTGCCAGCGGACGACCGGCGACCCGTTCCTTCATCAGCCGGGCGAGGTGCAATGAGCCCTGGCTCTGCCCGGCGAGAATGATCGGGCGGCCGGGTTCGACCTCTGCCAGGAACTGGTCGAAGGCGGCGAGGACATCGACATAAGCGGCGTTGAGCGCACGATTGGCGGTATCGACGTCCTGCGTCAAAAATGCGCCCATCGCCGCCTGACGATAGCGCGGCACCCATAATTCCCCTGCGCCGGCAAGGCTGCTGGCCATGCCGCGCACGAACAGGGTGGCGCGCCAATTGGCCTCGGCATCGTCGAGCGGGGCGTTCCAACTGTCACGTTTCAGGTGGCTGGTCGGATGAATGAAGAAGATGGCGGCATCGCCGCGCACCGGTTCGACGGGGGCGCGGGCCGGGACAATGGCGATTGCCTGGGTTGCAGGCGCGGGCGCAAAAGCATCGCGCTGCGGCGCAACATCAGGCAGGCGAGGGAGCCACAGCGTCGGGTCCGTGCCAGCCATTCCGGGCCGCGCAATCCACATGCTGGCATCGGTATAGTCAAAGCGCGGCGTGGCGGGTTCGGTGAATTCGGCGGTGGGGACCATCGCCATCCGCATGAAACTGGCCGGGAACAGCCGGTAGGCAACCGCTCCGGCGATGACGAGCGCAATGATGGTAGCGACGATGTAAAGGAAGATGCGGGCCAAGGAAGAGGCGCTTTCTGTGCAGCAGGTGGGCGGACTGGCGTCACTGGCCGAAATAGATTGCCGTGCGCCAGCGCGCAATGCCACTGTGGCGCAACGAGGGAGAGTGGGATGCGTGCCGAGATCATGGAAGCCGATCAAGCGACCGGACCTGCCGCCAGTCTGCGCGCCGATGTGCGCGACGAACCCTGGCCGCTGCGGCCGTGGATCATGGCGGCGATCTGTGCGGTAGCGGGCGTGATATTCTGGACGCTGGGCGACCGGGTCGCCAGGGATCGCGGCGGCGACGGCGCGCTGATCGGCGCGACGTTCACGGCGGTGGCCACCATTGCGTTCGTGCTGACCGTCGAGCGGCGGCGCTGGTGGTGGTCGCTGATTTTCGCCGCCGGATGGGGCGCGATAATCGGCGTCATCGGGCTGACGACGCGCAGTTATAACCAGTCGGCGAACATTTTCGAATGGCCGTTTCTTGCCGGGATTTTTGCGGTTCTGCTCGCCGCGCCGCTGTTTCAGGGTGCGCGGGATGAAGGTGCGTGGCGTTTTCAGCCCGGACGGGTGCACAATCATGCCTGGACCGATGCGGTGATCGGCGCGGCGAGCCTTGTGTTCGTCGGCATCGCTTTCGCTCTGGCATGGCTGATCGCCGGGCTGTTCGGCATCATCGGTATCGACGCACTCGAAAAACTGCTGGGCGAGGAGATGTTCGTTTCGGGCCTGCTGGGTTTCGCATTCGGCGCCGCGAATGGCATCTTGCGCGAGCGCGATGCGTTGGTGGGAACATTGCAGCGGCTGGTGATGGTGGTGCTGTCGGTGCTGGCCCCGATACTGGCGGTTGCACTGGTGCTTTTTCTGGTTTCGCTGCCGATAACCGGGCTGTCGGGCCTGTGGGATGGCTGGGTATCGGCAGCGGCCCTGACCCTGCTGGCGGGAGCGGGCGCCTATCTGTTGCTCAACGCGTCGCTGGGGCTGGGTGACAACGACCGCCCGGTGAATGCGGTGCTGCGCTGGGCCGCGCTGGTGCTGGCGCTGGTCGTGCTGCCGCTCGCGGCGCTGGCGATGGCGGCGTTGCTGCTGCGGGTCAGCCAATATGGCTGGACGCCCGAGCGCATCTGGGGGGTGATCGTTGCGGGGCTGGCGATGGCCTATGGCGCAGCGGGCTGGTGGGCGGTGTGGCGCGGGCGGCTGGAATTTGCCCCCTACATCCGCACGCTGCAGACCCGGCTGGCGCTGGGCGTGTGCGCGCTGGCATTGGTTCTGGCGCTGCCGATCGTCGATTTCGGCGCACTTTCGGCGCGCGATCAAATGGCGCGGTTGCAGAGCGGAGCGGTCAAGCCGGTGGATTTCGACTGGGCGGCGATGGCGTTCGATTTCGGACCGGCGGGAAGGGCAGCGCTGGAACGTCTGGCGCGCAGTTCCGATCCGGCCGAATGGGTATCGGCAAAAGCGGCTTTGCTGGCTAAAAATCGCTATGATATTCCTTATGATCTGGTCTTCGATCCGGACCAGCGGCCGTTGGCGCAGCGTATGCGCATTTTCCCTGCTGGCAGGCCGCTCAGCCCGGAGGCTATTGGCTTTATCGATGACGCAGGAATGTGCCGACGCGGCACCTGCGTGGTGCAATGGATTGCGGACAAGCGCATTGCCATCGTCGGATTGCGCGGCCGCGAAAGCGAGGGGCAGACGCCACAGATACAGTATGCCCAGGAGATCGTCGGCGGAGATTGGGCCGGCAGCACGGCAGAGGATTTTCCGATTGTCGCGCCATCGGACAATCCTGCCGCAGCTCCACAGGTTGACCTCGCCACGGCGCGGGTCGAGATACGGCAGGTTGGGCGACGGCAAGTGTTCATTGATGGGGAGCCAAAGGGCGAATTGTTTGAATAGCCCGGTCAACCCGGCTTGAAGCATTTGGGCCGCGCTGCTAGCGCCCGGCCAATATTGCAGTGCAGCGAAAGGCGCTTTTTCGTCCCATGTCCGTCGATAATGCCACCGTGGCCAAGATCGCCAGGCTCGCCCGGATCGCGATGAGCGATGCCGAGGTTGAAGCGATGGTGCCTGAACTCAACAACATCCTCGGCTGGATCGAGCAGCTGGGCGAAGTCGACGTAACCGGTGTCGAGCCGATGACGGCGGTGATCCCCAATGTGCTGAGATTGCGGGACGATGTGGTGACCGACGGCGATGTCCGCGACCGGGTGCTGGCCAATGCGCCGGCCGCGATGCACGGATTTTTCGGCGTGCCCAAGGTGATCGAGTGATGGCAGACCTGACCGACCTGGGTATCGCGGCGATCCGTGACGGGGTGCGCGATGGCAGTTTTTCCGCCGTCGAAGTTGCCACTGCATTCAATGCGGCAGTCGATGGTGCAGATGCGCTCAACGCCTTCATCGTCAAGACGCCGGAGCGCGCGCTGGAGGCGGCGCAGGCTGTCGATGCGAGCCGCGCTGCGGGCGCGCCACTTGGCGCGATGGCGGGCGTACCGATTGGCATGAAGGATCTGTTCTGCACCGAAGGCGTGCAGACCACAGCGGCGAGCCATATGCTCGAGGGGTTCGTGCCGACCTATGAATCGACGGTCAGTGCCAATCTGGCGCGCGCCGGGGCGGGAATGCTGGGCAAGCTCAACCTGGACCAGTTCGCCATGGGATCGTCGAACGAGACGAGCTATTTCGGCAATGTTATCAGCCCGTGGCGCAGAAGCGATGGGGGAAATGCCGCTTTGGCTCCAGGCGGATCATCCGGCGGGTCCGCTGCGGCGATTGCGGCGCGGCTGTGTCCGGCGGCGACCGGTACCGACACCGGCGGATCGATCCGCCAGCCTGCGGCGTTCGTGGGAATCGCAGGGATCAAGCCGACCTATGGCGCTGTTCTCGCTGGGGCGTGGTGGCGTTTGCCTCCAGCCTTGACCAGGCCGGGCCCATGGCGCGCGACGTGGGCGATTGCGCAATCATGCTCGGCGCGATGGCTGGATATGATGCCAGGGATGCGACCAGCCTCGACCTGCCGGTCCCGGCGTGGGAAGCAGGACTGAATGCGGACATGCGCGGCCTGCGGGTCGGGATACCGCGCGAATATCGTGTCGACGGCATCGATGCCGACATCGCCCGGGTGTGGGACGATGGCATTGCCTGGCTACGCGATGCAGGGGCCGAGATCGTCGACATCAGCCTGCCGCACACGCGATATGCGCTGCCCGCTTATTATATCATCGCGCCTGCCGAAGCCTCTTCGAACCTTGCCCGCTATGATGGGGTGCGATACGGATTGCGCGACCTGCCGGTGGATAAGGAGGGTGAGCGCGCGGGGTTGCAGGACATGTATGCCGCAACCCGTGCGGCGGGTTTCGGGCCGGAGGTCAAGCGGCGGATCATGATCGGCACCTATGTGCTGAGCGCCGGATTTTACGATGCCTATTACACACAGGCGCAAAAGGTCCGGGCGCTGATCGCGCGCGATTTCGAGCAGGCCTGGACGCAGTGCGACGTCATCCTGACCCCGACCGCGCCGAGCGCCGCCTTCGCGCTGGGTGACAAGAGCGCCGACCCGCTGGCGATGTATCTCAACGATGTGTTTGCGGTTCCCGCCAGCCTCGCCGGATTGCCCGCGATGTCTGTGCCGGGGGGGCTGAGCAGCGACGGCCTGCCGCTGGGGCTACAGATCATCGGGCGGGCGTTCGATGAGCAGGGGGTGCTGAACGCAGGGCTGGCCATCGAGCAGCGCAGCGGATTTACGGCACGGCCGGAGCGGTGGTGGTAGAGGCGACAGCCATCGATGCGCCGTCCCGGACGGCAGGCGTCGATGGCAGTTCCGCAGTGACGGCCGACCGTTTTGCCGCACTGGATTCATTGCGCGGCATTTGCGCTGTCATCGTCACCCTTTTCCATTTCAGGGTGACCAGCCATTTTTTTGATGTGCCGCTGGTGCGCCATGGCTGGCTGTTCGTCGATTTCTTTTTCGTGCTGAGCGGCTTTGTGATCTGCCATGCCTATGGTCGTCGATTGGCTCAGCACGAGGTGTCGGCCAAGGCGTTTATGGTGCTTCGACTGGGCCGGGTCTATCCTGTGCATATTGCGGTCATAGCGGCGATGGTTGCCATGGAAATGCTGCTGCTGACTGCGCCATTCGCCGCGATCAGCGACCGGCAGGCGTTTGACGGAGCACGAAGCATTCCGGCTTTGCTGTCGAATGCTATGCTGCTCAACAGCTTCGGGTTGCACGACCATCTGACATGGAACGGCCCATCATGGAGTATCGGCGCCGAGGTCTGGACTTATGCGGTGTTCGTCGCGCTATTCGTCCTTGGCGGACGTCATGCGCGGCTGCTTACCATGGTTGCGGGCGGGCTCGCGTTGATGTTCCTGCTGGCAGCATCGCCGCTCTATCTCAACACAACCTATCAGTTCGGGTTTGTTCGCAGCCTTATGGGCTTCGCGCTAGGCGTTGCCGTTCAGACCATTTATACAAGCGGTTACCGCTTGGGTGGCAGCGTCGCGGAAGCAGCCATTTGCATGATATGCATCGCGTTCGTTCATTTCATGGTCGCAGGTCCAGTGACCTTGTTCGCGCCATTCCTGTTTGCCATCGCGGTTTGGGTGGTTGCCAGCGAGGGCGGCTTCGTCTCCCGGGCGCTTCGCCACCGGTTTTTGCTGTGGCTCGGCACCATCAGCTACTCCATTTATATGGTCCACGCCTTTGTCCAGGCGCGGATCGGCGACGTCATCCAGCTCGCGGGCGATAATTTGGGATTGCGCGTGAGCAATGGTTCGGTAGGCGAATTTCCGACAAGCATGATAGTGGCAACGCCGTGGATCGGTGATCTGCTGACCATGACCATGCTGGCGCTGGTAGGTCTGACCGCAGCGGCCAGCTATCGCTGGATCGAACTGCCCGGTCGTGAGGCAACACGGCGCTGGGTGAAAAGCCGGATGTTTTAAGGATGTATCGCTGTCATGACTGACTACCGGATCACAGGTGCCACCGGCGAATGGGAGGTCGTTGTCGGCCTGGAGGTGCATGCGCAGATCACGACGCAGGCCAAGCTGTTTTCGGGTGCGGCTACGGCGTTCGGGGCCGAGCCCAATACGCAGGTGAGCCTGGTCGATGCGGCGATGCCCGGGATGCTGCCTGTGCCGAACGGTGAGGCGGTTCGGCAGGCGGTACGGACCGGCCTCGCCATCGAGGCGCAAATCAACCGCTGGAGCCGGTTCGACCGCAAGAATTATTTCTATGCCGATTTGCCACAGGGCTATCAGATTTCGCAGCTGTATCACCCGATCGTCGGAGAAGGGGCGCTGATCATCGATGCCGATGCCAAGGCGGGAATCGCCGAGACGAAACGGATCGGCATCGAGCGCATCCATATCGAGCAGGATGCGGGCAAGCTGATGCACGATCAGCACCCGACCATGTCCTATGTCGATCTCAACCGGTCGGGCGTCGCACTGATGGAAATCGTCAGCCGGCCCGATATGGCGTCTCCTGCCGAAGCGGGCGCTTATGTGCGCAAGCTGCGTTCGATCCTGCGTTATGTTGGCAGTTGCGACGGCAATATGGACGAAGGCTCGATGCGCGCCGACGTCAACGTTTCGGTGCGGCGGCCTGGCGAAGGTTTCGGCACGCGCACCGAGACCAAGAATGTCAATTCGGTGCGCTTTATCGAACAGGTGGTCGAGAACGAGGCGCGGCGGCAGGTTGCGCTGATCGAGAACGGGGCCGCAGTGGTGCAGGAAACCCGGCTCTATGATCCCGACCACAATGTGACGCGATCGATGCGGTCAAAGGAAGATGCGCACGACTATCGCTATTTCCCCGATCCCGATCTTTTGCCGCTGGAACTAACCGAGGAATTTATCGCGGAATGCCGCGCATCCTTGCCCGAACTGCCAGATGCCAAGCGCGCGCGTTATGTCGGCGAACTGGGGCTGAGCGAATATAATGCAGCGGTGCTGACCGCCGAGCATGAAACGGCGCGCTGGTTCGAGGCGTTGCTGGGCTCGACCGGCAAGCCGGTGGCCGATGTCGCAAAGCCTGCGTCGAACTGGGTGACCGGCGAGTTGTTCGGCGCGTTGAACAGGCTTGGCCGCGATATCGGCAATTCGCCGGTGTCGCCGGAGCAGGGCGCGGAACTCATCGCGCTGATCGCCGATGGCACATTGTCCGGTACGCTTGCCAAGCAGGTGTTCGAACGGATGCTTGAAACCGGCAATGGCGCGGGGGTGATCGTCGAACGCGACGGGCTGAGACAGACCAGCGACACCGGGGCTATCGATGCGGCCATAGCCGGGGTGCTGGCTGCCAACGCCGACAAGGTTGCTGACTATCGCGGCGGCAAAGACGCGCTGTTCGGTTTCTTTGTCGGCCAGACGATGAAGGCGATGGGCGGCAAAGCCAATCCCAAGCTGGTCAACGATGCGTTGCGGGCCAAGCTGTCCGACTGAACCGCCGAGCGTCAGCCGTCTCGCGGCCTTTGCTGCACATCGAAGCCCATTTTTTCGCCATGCTGCGGCGCGGAGTCGGGATGGTCGCCGTCCGGTTCGCCGATCCGGGGCGGCACTTCATCCGGACCGCGCCCGGGCTCGTCGATATCGCCGCCGCCGGGCAGCGAGTCCGGTGGGGTCGCGTCTGGCTCCTGCGGGACCGGTTCTTCGATGGGGACGGGCCCAGGCGGCACTTCGGATGGCGATTGCGGTTCGATGATGTCGGGCGAGACGGGCGGCTGCGTGGCCATGACTGCGGCTCCTGATTTGGCGGTGTGTTCCCATCAACGCGCAGACGGCGGGCGCGTTCCGGCGGGCGATGCGCCATGTCGCGCCTCTTGCCCTTGCCCCCCGCACTGTTATAGAGCCGCGCGACCGACGGACTGCCATAGTCCCATGGGTGGATTGGCGGGCGTGGCGGAATTGGTAGACGCGCTGGTTTTAGGTACCAGTATCGAAAGATGTGGGGGTTCGAGTCCCTTCGCCCGCACCATCCACCGCAATGCCTGACCTGCCAGCCACCGGGAGGCCGGGTCCGACCCGATTTTTCCTGCATTTGCTGCAGAACCAGAGACAAGAAAGCGCTGCAAACCAATGAAGCATGTCGAGACGTTGAACGAGGGCCTGAAGCGCGCCTACACTC
>JANNMK010000250.1:0-2993 GCA_031397785.1 Sphingomonas sp.
GCCCCCATCCGCCGGTGGCCGGTCGGAGCAAGTTCGGCGAGGTCGCTGCAGAGCTTGCCCTCGGTATCGAACAACTCTTCGGGTCGGTAGCTCCGTAGCCAGCCTTCGAGTGCGGCGAGATGCCCGGGCTTGGTGACATCGGCGATGGGCACCTGATGCGACCGCCAATTGCCCTCGACCGGCTTGCCGTCGATCGTCTTCGGGCAGGTCCAGCCCTTGGGTGTGCGAAGCACGATCATCGGCCAGCGCGGCAGTCCGGCGCCGGTGGCTGCCTGATGTGCCGTCTTAATCTCTTGGATTTCGCTCAGAATTGTATCGAGCGTGTCGGCCATCGCCTGGTGCATCGTTTCGGAGTCGTTGCCCTCGACGAAATGTGGTTCGTGGCCGTAACCGCGCAGTAGGTCCGCCAAATCCTGCCGCGGTATTCGCGCTAAGACGGTCGGGTTGGCGATCTTGAAGCCATTGAGGTGCAGGATCGGCAGCACGGTCCCATCGCGCGCCGGATTGACGAATTTGTTGGCGTGCCAGCTCGCCGCCAACGGCCCGGTCTCCGCTTCGCCGTCGCCGATCACGCAGGCGACGATAAGGTCGCGATTATCGAACGCGACACCATAAGCATGGGCCAGCGAGTAGCCGAGTTCGCCGCCTTCGTGAATCGATCCCGGCGTTTCTGGCGCAACATGGCTTGATATGCCGCCCGGCCAGGAAAACTGCCGGAACAGGCGGCGCAATCCATGCTTGTCGCGTTCGATCGCCGCAAACAGCTCGGTATAGGTGCCTTCGAGATAGGTGTTGGCAACCAAACCGGGACCACCATGCCCCGGCCCCGCGACAAAGATCATGTCGAGGTCGTTCGCCTTGATGAGCCGGTTGAGGTGCACATAAAGAAAATTAAGGCCCGGGGTGGTTCCCCAATGGCCAAGCAATCTCGGTTTGATGTGCTCGAACGTGAGCGGCTTCTCAAGGAGCGCGTTGTCCTTGAGATAAATCTGTCCGACCGAGAGATAGTTCGCAGCGCGCCAATAGGCGTCCATCCTCGCGAGCATATCGGGTTCAACGCTGGCCATGTAACCCTTCTCGTCTTTAGCTCAACAGCCGGCTGAGGTCGCCGGAGTGCATTATTGCTAGCGACTATGACCGTCCACCGTGATCCGTATAGTCCCCTAGTTACCGGCCGCAGGAAGGAGCGTATCTGACCAGATCAGTGCCGCTTGCCGACTGGAATTGATCGTGATCAGAGACATGTTGCTGCCGTTATCGACCTATCCGGTGCGCACACCGAATAATGCGATTGCGGCCGCGCTGGCCATTGCCCACATGTTCGGCAGCGAGTTGACAGCGGCAATCTGCCATGTCGAGTTCCCCGACGTTTCTGACCGCCTCGTCAGCATGTTGACCGACATTGAACAGGTTATCGCGAAGGCAAGGCGCGATGCCGAAATCGCCGCAGCCGATATCAAGCGTCAGCTCAGTGACGCCAGCAGCAACAGCTATCCCGCTGTAAATGTCATCAGCTGCAGCAGCCCAGCGGTTGGTATGGTGTCACAGTTAATGGGTCGCGCCCGACTGAGCGATCTCGTCATCATGCCCATGTCAGAGGAGCCGGCGCAACGCGACCTCGCGCAAGACTTGATTTTTGCCAGTGGGCGACCCGTTCTGCTGATACCTGACACTGTCGCACCCGAAATCACCCTCGCAGTGGTAGTTATTGCATGGGATGGCAGCCGTGTCGCTGCCCGCGCTGTCGCAGACTCTCTGCCGTTCCTGCGATTTGCCAAAAGCGTGCGACTAGTGGAATTGACAGGTGACAAGCCGCTGGAAGGCGCTAGCCGCGTGGAAGCGCTGCTCCACCATCTATCGACGCATGACATCGCGGCGTTTGCCGAGACGGTCCCTGCCGACGGACACTCGGCCGGCCATGCGCTCGCCGCTTACTGCAGCCGCTATCATGCCGATCTGCTGGTCATGGGGGCCTATGGTCATTCGCGTATCCGGGACTTTGTGCTGGGCGGCGCGACGAAGCATTTCGTGACCGATCCGCCGCTACCCCTCCTCCTGTCGCATTGAAGGCCAGCGCATCCTCGTCATGCCAACTCTCGAAATTTGCCAACCAACAAAAAAGGGACAAGCCATGCTTCGGATAACCGCGATTTCGATCATCACAGCGGGGCTGTTGACCGGCTGCGTAACGCCCGCCGAACCGATGGCGACGAGCCAGGAGCGCGCAAGCTGCGTCGAAATGGAGAGAAGCATGGGTCTTGGTGCCCGGCACGACCATGCTGAAATGCGGGGCATGGGACGCAACCCGATGAATTTGAGCCACGACCGATGCATGCAAGTTCTCGCCCAGCCCGGATGAATTGGGCGTCGGCGGGTCTTATGACCCGCCTCAACTCGCTCACGAAGGAGTTAAGATGGCTGACGCGTCGGTCACTGCGGAGACGACAAAGGGTTCTTGCGCGGCCGCGTCAGCGGCTGACTACAATGCGGCGGTTAAGGACCCTGTTTGTGGGATGGCTGTTACGCCTGCGGAGACTCCGCATCACGCCACCCATGAGGGTCGTGACTATCATTTCTGCTCAGCGGGCTGTCGTGCCAAATTTGCCACCGATCCGCTAGAATACCTTGCTGATATGCCGCGTGCGGAATCGGATGCCGTTCCAGGCGCAATCTGGACGTGCCCGATGCACCCCGAGATCAGGCGCGACGCGCCGGGGTCCTGCCCGCTCTGCGGCATGGCGCTCGAACCCGAGGCACCGTCGCTCGATGACGGTCCAAGTCCGGAGTTGGTCGATTTCACCCGCCGCTGGTGGGTGTCGGCGGTGCTCGCGGTGCCGTTGTTGCTTCTGACAATGGGGACCGATCTGTTCGGGCTGCAGCTCATCAACCCGATGATCTCGCCCTGGGTCCAGCTCGCGCTTACCGCGCCGATCGTACTGTGGGCAGGCGCACCGTTCTTTGGACGCGGTTGGAATTCAATCAAGACGTTACAC
>JANNMK010000121.1:0-6583 GCA_031397785.1 Sphingomonas sp.
GATGCTCGGCCCGGCGCTGCTGCAATTCGGTACCGAGGAACAGAAGGTCCATTATCTGGGACAGATCGCGCGCGGCGAAATCCGCTGGTGCCAGGGCTATTCCGAACCGGGTTCGGGCAGCGACCTTGTGTCGCTGCAAACCTTTGGTGAAGACAAGGGCGACCATTGGGTGGTCAACGGCCAGAAGATATGGACCAGTTACGCCGATAAGGCCGACTGGATTTTCTGCCTAGTCCGCACCGACAAGAGCAGCAAATATCAGGGCATCACCTTCATGCTGTTCGACATGGCGAGCGAGGGCGTGTCGACCAAGCCGATCCTCCTCATCAGCGGCAACAGCCCGTTTTGCGAAACATTCTTCGACAATGTGAAGGTGCCCAAGGACCAGTTTATCGGCGAGGTCAATCGCGGCTGGGATGTCGCCAAATATCTGCTCGGCCATGAGCGCGAGATGATCTCCGCCAACGGCGCGGGCGGCGACATGCTGTCGGTCGGCGCGCTTTATGCCAAGTCGCTGGGGCTGACCGCGTCGGGCGAGATGGACGATCCGATCCTGCGCGCCGAAATGGCGCGGTTCGATGTCGATGTGTTCGCGTTCCGGGCGATGGGCGAACGGTTCATGGACATGTGGAAGTCGGGCCGCGCCCATCCGGCATCGTCCAACATGATGAAATATTCGGGCACCGAATTGAACAAGCGCCGCCACGAACTGGTGATGGCGGGATCGGGCTCGGACGGGCTCGAATGGGACAGCGTGGATTCGAACGGCGGCGCCCGCCCGCGCACCTGGCTGCGCACCAAGGCCAATTCGATCGAGGGCGGCACCAGCGAGGTGATGCTCAACGTGATCGCCAAGCGCATCCTCGAACTGCCGGGAGGTTGACGCCGTGTCGGCAGCGACGGGGCTGGCCATGGCGGCCGTGATGAACCAGCCGCTCGACTTCATCACCGGCGGCATGGGGGGCGCGCCGGTCGGCACGCTGGTCACCGATGGCCCGGAGCGCTCGTCGCTCGCCGGACTGCTGATCGAGGGGGAAACCGCCATGCTCGCAACCGATGGTGCGGATGGCGCGAGCCTGTTCACCTCGCGCCGGGTCATCGTCGCGCAGAAGGTCGGCATCCTCAACAAGCGCCTGTCGGTCGCCGCGATCCGCCGCGACACCATCGTCGGCTACAGCATCGATCCGGACTCGCATGTCACACTGGTGCTGATCGGCGCCTTCGGCCGCGCGACTTTGCTGTTCGGCGACGGCTTCGATCCGATGCATCTCTCGCAATGGCTGGGCGAAACGCTCGCCGGCCCGCCCCGACAGGAAGGCTGACATGCCGCTTTACCACAATGAAGACCAGGCGATGCTCAAGGACAGCGCCGCGCCGTTCATCGCCGAAGCCGCGCCGGTCACGCATCTGCGCGCCCTGCGCGACAGCAACGACACGACCGGTTTCGCCCGCGATCTGGGGGGACAGTTTGCCGACATGGGCTTCACCGGCATTTTGGTTCCGGAGGACAAGGGCGGCCTGGGGCTGGGGCATGTCGAAGCGGGCATCGTGCTCGAGGAGATCGGCCGCAACCTCTCGCCCTCGCCGTTCCTAACCACATCGGTTGCCGCCGCCGCCTTGAAGGGCGCGGGCGGGGCTGCCGCCGACCAGTGGCTGCCGCGCATCGCCGCCGGTGACGCCATCGTCGCGCTCGCCATCGACGAAAGCGCGCGCCACCGGCCCGAACGCACCGCCATGAAGGCCGAGCGTAGCGGCAACGGATTTCGTCTGTCGGGCACCAAGAGTTTCGTCATCCACGGCCATGTCGCCGACATGCTGCTGGTGATCGCCCGGACCGGCGGCAGTCCGGGCGAAACCGACGGGCTGACGCTGTTCGCGGTGCCAAAGGATGCGGCGGGGATGAGCGCCGACCCGCGCCGCCTGGTCGATGCCTCGCTCGCGTCGAAACTGACGCTCGACGGCGTTTCGGTCGATGGCGATGCGGTGGTCGGCGGGGTCGATCAGGGCTGGGCCGCGCTCGGCACTCTGCTGGCTGCGGCGCGCACCGGCGCGTCAGCCGAATTGCTCGGCGTCGGCGCAGGCGCGATGGACATGACCATGACCTACCTCAAGCAGCGCAAGCAGTTCGGCAAGCTGATCGGCGAGTTTCAGGCGCTGCAGCACCGCGCCGCGCATCTTCATGCCGAGCTCGAAATCGCGCGCGCCAGCGTGATGAAGGCGCAGCAGCTGCTCGACGAGGGCAATGCGGGCGCGGAGCTGATGGTGTCGGTCGCCAAGGCCAAGGTCGGGCAGGCCACCAATCTGGCGGTGCGCGAAGGGGTGCAGATGCACGGCGGCATCGGCATGACCGACGAATATGACATCGGGCTTTACATGAAGCGCGACCGCGCGCTCGCCGAATTCATGGGCGATACGCACTACCATATCGACCGGGTCGCGCGGATGAATGGTTATTGAGTAAACCTGACCAAATTCAGGCAGACCAATTGACCCAGCTTGCCAACGCTCTGTTCGCGTTTAATTTCAGGAGGCATTGCAACAGAGGTGAGCCGTGGGCGTTACAGATAAGTTCGGATATGAAGTAGCAGACTATGTCAGCCAACGGCAAAACGCCATCTTTTGCCGAATTCATCAACTGGCCAAATATGGGCTGAAGCCATCACTCGGCGTGGATAACTTCGATGCGATAACGTGGCGTGACCGAAACGATCGCTATTTTTATCTATATGCTGACGGCAAGTTCGTCGCCAGCCTGAACCACACCGCCATCGCGCCCGGTACGGACGACACGGATCGAATTTATTGCGAGGATGCGGATGATGATCGGCTTTGGGAAGCGTTCATCGGCACGCTTCCGAATCCACCGAAACCTAGCCCGGTACTTATGCTGCCGGTGCGATTTTACCATTCTCTTGAGGTCGTAGGCATTATCGCGCTGTTTTATGCCGTAGGGGCGGGAATCGTGTTCACATTAAAAAATTTGTTCTGGTGACAACCGATTGGAGTTCGCAGGGCAAGCTTTAAGCAACGGTTTAAGGAGACAACCATGGACCTCACTTCCCTCTTCGGCCTCAACGGCAAGATAGCGCTCATCACCGGCGGATCGCGCGGGATCGGGGCAATGTTCGTCGAAGGGTTTCTCGCCGCCGGATGCGAGCGCATCTACATCAGCGCGCGCAAGGGCCCGCAGGTCGCAGCGGCGGTCGAACGGTTCGGGGAGCGCGTCATCGGCATACCGGGCGATGTCTCGACGGTCGAAGGTTGCCGGGCAATTGCCGCCGAAGTGGCGGAGCGCGAGAGCAAGCTCGACATCCTTATCAACAACGCAGGCACCGCCTGGGGCGCACCGTTCGAAGATTTCCCCGAAGCCGGCTGGGACAAGGTGATGGATGTCAATGTGAAGGCGCCCTTCTTCCTCACTCAGGCGCTTTATCCGCTGCTCAAGGCGGCCGGAACCGCCGATGCGCCCGCGAAAGTGGTCAACATCGGCTCGATCGACGGGCAGCGGCTCAACCCGTGGGATACCTGGAGCTATCACGCGTCCAAATCCTCGATCCTCTATCTCACCAAGCGGATGGCGGCGCGACTGGTGCGCGACCACATCAATGTCACCGCGATCGCGCCCGGCGCGTTCGAAAGCGACATGAACCGCGCGGCGCGCGACCATGGCGACGACGTGGCCCAAGGCATTCCGGCAAAACGCATCGGCACCCCTGAAGACATGGCGGCTGCCGCAATCTATCTGTGCAGCCGCGCCGGGGATTATGTCGTGGGGGAGACGATCACCGTCGATGGCGGCCTGGTCCACGCTGCGCTGGGCACGTCGATCGACGCCTAGAACCTTTCGTCTGCGAATGCGTTACACTGCCGCATCGGTGCGAGTCGCGCCGACACGGCAGTGCGGGGAAGCAAGAACATGGAAAAACATGGCGATGAAATTCGCGAAACGGAAACCGAGGCAAGCGGCGGCGCGAAATTGGGGGTGATGCGCTATGTTCTGGGCATATCCATCCTGCTGGCCATCATTGCCCTGACAATCATCTGGGTGACAGGCACGCAATTCGTCTGACGCAGCCGTCGATTGGCTGGCGGCCCTTTTCGCCGCCGCGCCAGTGCGCTAGGGCGTGTCGCATAGTCACGACCATCCCGCTCGCCACCGGCTGACGCGCCCGTCGCTCCGCGACATGCGGCGTTTCCCCCGGACCGGTTGTCGAACGGCCATATCGAAAGGGGGATTTTTGCCATGACCGCCATCGGACAGGACACGCTCGGCGCGCGCGCCACATTGGACGTCGCCGGCAAGAGCTACGCCTATTTCAGCCTTGCCAAAGCCGCGGAAAAATTCGGCGATGTCTCCCGTCTGCCCTTTTCAATGAAGGTGCTGCTCGAAAATCTGCTGCGGTTCGAAGACGGCGGCTTCACCGTCTCGACCGACGACATCAAGGCGCTGATCGACTGGCAAAAGGACCCGGGCACCAAGCACCAGCGCGAAATACAATATCGCCCGGCGCGGGTGCTGCTGCAGGATTTTACCGGCGTGCCGTGCGTCGTCGACCTTGCGGCGATGCGCGATGCGATCGCCAAGCTGGGCGGTGACACATCCAAGATCAACCCGCTGGTTCCGGTGCATCTGGTCATCGACCACAGCGTGATGGTCGATGAATTCGGCCACCCCAAGGCGTTTCAGCAGAATGTCGAGATCGAATATTATCGCAACGGCGAACGCTATGATTTTCTGAAATGGGGATCGAAAAGCCTCGACAATTTCAAGGCCGTGCCGCCGGGCACCGGTATCTGCCACCAGGTCAATCTCGAACATATCGCCCAGGCGGTATGGACCAGCACCAGCGCCGACGGCGCAACCATGGCCTATCCCGACACCTGCGTCGGCACCGATAGCCATACGACGATGATCAACGGTCTGGGCGTGCTCGGCTGGGGCGTCGGCGGGATCGAGGCGGAGGCAGCGATGCTCGGCCAGCCGGTCAGCATGCTGATCCCCGAAGTGGTCGGCTTCAAACTGACCGGCGCGCTGAACGAAGGGGTGACCGCGACCGACCTGGTGCTGACCGCGACGCAGATGCTGCGCGCGCATGGCGTGGTCGGGCGCTTTGTCGAATATTATGGTCCCGGCCTCGATGCGCTCAGCCTCGCCGACCGGGCGACGCTGGCCAACATGGCCCCCGAATATGGCGCGACCTGCGGCTTTTTCGGCATCGACGACAAGACGCTCGACTATATGCGGTTGACCGGGCGCAGCGACGATCAGGTCGCGCTGACCGAAGCCTATGCCAAGGCGCAGGGGCTGTGGCGCTTTGCCGACATGGCCGACCCGATTTTCACCGACACGCTCACCCTCGACATGGGCAGCGTCGTCCCCAGCCTTGCCGGGCCAAAGCGTCCGCAGGACAAGGTGGTGCTGACGCTGGTTGACGACGTGTTCAACGCCGACCTCGCTTCGGTCTACAGCCATGCCAGCGCCAAGCGCGTCGCGGTCGAAGGCGCCGGGCATGACATCGGCGACGGCGATGTGGTGATTGCCGCGATCACCAGCTGCACCAACACGTCCAACCCCGGAGTGATGATCGCCGCAGGGCTCGTCGCGCGCAAGGCCAATGCGCTGGGGCTCAAGCCCAAGCCGTGGGTCAAGACCAGCCTCGCGCCCGGCAGCCAGGTGGTCACCGATTATTTCGACCGGTCGGGACTGACCGCCGACCTCGATGCCGTCGGCTTCAACCTCGTCGGCTATGGCTGCACGACCTGCATCGGCAATTCGGGACCGCTCGCCGAGCCGATTTCCGCCGCGATCAACGGCAACGACATCGTCGCCGCATCGGTCATATCGGGCAACCGCAATTTCGAAGGCCGGGTCAGCCCGGACGTGCGCGCCAATTTCCTTGCGTCCCCGCCGCTGGTCGTTGCCTATGCGCTGAAGGGCACGGTGACCGAGGATTTCACCACCACGCCGATCGGCCAGGCGACCGATGGCCATGACGTCTATCTCAAAGACATTTGGCCGACCAACCAGGAAGTTGCCGACACGATGGCGTCGTGCATCGATCGCAGCATGTTCGAGGCGCGCTATGCGCATGTCTATCAGGGCGACGCGCATTGGCAGGCCATCGAGGTCGAAGGGTCAGACACCTATCAGTGGCGCGCCGGATCGACCTATGTGGCCAATCCGCCCTATTTCGACGGCATGTCGATGACCCCGGCGCCGGTTGCCGACATCATCGACGCCCGGCCGCTCGCCATATTGGGTGATTCGATCACCACCGATCACATCTCCCCGGCGGGTGCCATCAAGGCGGATTCGCCGGCAGGCAAATGGCTGATGGAGCATCAGGTCGCGCGCGCGGATTTCAACAGCTATGGCGCGCGGCGTGGCCATCATGACGTGATGATGCGCGGCACCTTCGCCAATATCCGCATCAAGAACGAGATGGTCCCCGGTGTCGAGGGCGGCATGTCGCGCTACAAGGGCGAGACGATGGCGATCTATGACGCGGCGATGGCGCACAAGGCCGATGGCACGCCGCTGGTGGTGGTCGCGGGCAAGGAATATGGCACCGGCAGTTCGCGC
>JANNMK010000209.1:0-45496 GCA_031397785.1 Sphingomonas sp.
TGGCGCACAAGGCGAGCCACGAAGGCGTCATCGCTGCCGAAGCCATTGCGCAGGAACTCGGCAACACCGACGTCCACCCGCACCCGATGGACGCAGCCAACATCCCCGGCTGCACCTATTGCCACCCGCAAATAGCCAGCGTCGGCCTGACCGAGGCCAAGGCCCGCGAAGCCGGGCGCGACGTGCGCGTCGGCAATTTCCCGTTCATCGGCAACGGCAAGGCGATCGCGCTGGGGGAGGCGGAGGGCTTCATCAAGACTGTGTTCGACGCCGCGACCGGCGAACTCCTCGGCGCGCACATGATCGGCGCAGAGGTTACCGAACTGATCCACGGCTACACGCTGGGCAAGACCGCCGAGCTGGTCGAGGCCGACTTCATGCACACCGTCTACCCGCACCCGACATTGAGCGAGATGATGCACGAAAGCGTGCTCGGTGCGTATGGCAAGGTGATCCATCTCTGAGCTTCGCGCCGCCCGGTCCGGTCTGGTCGGCTGGGGACTGGCTCTGCTCGCCGCCACGATCGCGCTTGGCCTGTTGATCCCGCTTGGCCTGGTCGATGATTTCGATCGCAGCATCGCGACCGCCTTGTCGCTCCGCACGGGACAGTCGGACACCGGGCTGATTGCCGCGATGCAGGCGATCAGCTGGGCCAGTGGCGGCTCCCCGCGCTGGGTCATCGTCATCGCCATCTGTGCCACCCTGCTGTGGCAGGGCTGGCGGCGACCGGCGATTGCGCTCGCCGTCGCCTCGCTGGGATCGCTGCTGGCATCGGAATCGCTCAAGGCGCTGTTCGGCAGGGTCCGCCCCGATATCGTCGTCCACCTCGATTCCGCGAGCAACGCTGCATATCCGAGCGGTCATGCGACCAATACGGCGGTGGTTTATGTTCTGCTTGCTCTATTCGTCTCGCCGCGCTGGCGCACGATGGCGATGGGCGCGGCGATGTTGCTCGCTGCGCTGACCGGCTTGTCGCGGATCATGCTCGGCGTGCACTGGCCGACAGATGTGATCGGCGGATGGATGCTCGGTACGGCATTTGCGTTCATCGCTGCATGGTGGGCGCGCCGCGCCACCGGGCAACCAAGTGGCGGCAGATAGCGGTCCGGCTGCGGGCGCTGACCCGCAGTTGCGGATGGCGTGACATCAATCACACATCGGTCGTTGAGACAGGGATATGATTTACGCCCGACGTGCGAGGGGAGAATGATCATGGCGATGACCTATACCGACCAGCAATTGATCGATCGGGTGGAGGCCAAGGCGCAGGGGTTCACCGGCTGGAAAAAGGGTGTCTATCTTGTCGCGGTGCGATCGTCGGCGGACATTCCCGACGCCTTCGATGACAAGGCCTATGTGTTCGATTGCAAAGCCGATGGTCAGCGGCCCAGCTTTTTCATGGTGACGAGTTGCACCACCCACCCCGGCGTCGATGTACTCAAGAATTTTGCGACCAAATATAATCCGGCAGGTGCGCCGGTGCTGAAATCGGACGCGATGGTCTATGGCAGCCACGGTTTTGGCAAGCACAAGGGCTATGCCGCCTATGAACAGGTCAAGGCCTTTCCCTATTTCCGCGACAAGGACAAGGACGCCAAGGCAGAGGAACAGGCACCCGAACATTCGGGCGACATTGCTGCCAATGTCCATCGTGCCAATCCCGACAAGATATCGCTGGTCAACAAAAACTGGTCGGCGGGCTGAATCGTGATGAACGATCCCGACCGTTTTGCCGCCTTCCTGAAATTCATGAACCGGCGCCCGCTGACCGTGGCGATCCTCAAGCAGTTTTGACGTTAGCCGTATCAATGGCAATGCGCAGGCGCTGTCCCCGGCTGCTTGTCATATCGGATTTTGCCTGTCACGCTCGGCAACGCGGCGATGCAACGCGCATCGCCGAACAGGGCATCAGGGAAATGTGCACATGGCGACACGCGCAACGATAGAGAAATTCTCGAAATCCGCAGCGCTATGCGCGACATTTCTGGCCGGCATCGCCGCCGCAACTCCTGCCGCAGCCGACATCGCTGTCATCACGGCGGCCCGGATGATCGATGTCGAGACCGGGCGTGTCGTCGAATACCCCGCGATCTTCGTCGGAGAGGATGGCCGCATAACCAGCATCGCCGATGCCCGCACCGTCCGCTGGGGCAGCGATGTTCGCCATGTCGATCTGGGTCAGCGCACGATCCTGCCGGGCCTCATCGACATGCATGTCCATCTCGATGGCGTCCCCGAAATCGGCGGCTATGGCGCGCTCCAATATACCGACCGGTTCTGGCCCATGGTTGCGGCACGCAACGCCCGCTCGATGCTCGATGCCGGTTTCACCACCGTCCGCAATGTCGGCTCGGACGATCTCAACGATGTCGGCCTCAAACAGGCGATCGACGCGGGCTATGCCATCGGCCCCCGCATCGTGCCGGCCGCCTATGCGCTGGGCGCAACCGGCGGCCATTGCGACGAAACCTATCTGCCGCCGTCGATGTATTCGCCGCCGCCAAGCATCGGCAACGGCCCCGACCAGCTGCGCACCCGTGTCCGCGAAATGCGGCGCATGGGTGCCGAAGTTATCAAGGTGTGCGCCACCGGTGGCGTCTTTTCCCGCAATACCGAGCCGGGGCAGCAGCAATTGCGCGAGGAAGAGCTGCGCGCCATCGCCGAGGAAGCGCATATGTGGGGCATGCGGGTCGCCGCGCACGCCCATGGTGCCGCCGGTATCCGCGCCGCCATCGCGGCAGGCATCGACACCATTGAACACGCCAGCCTTGTCGATGCCGAAGGGATCCGCATGGCCGCCACCCGGCGGGAACCGGTGTGGTTTTCGATGGACATCTTCAACACCGACTACACCCAGGCCGAAGGCGCAGCGAACGGGGTGATGGAGGATAATTTGCGCAAGGACCGCGAGGTCGCGCAAATCCAGCGCGACAATTTCCGCGCCGCGCACCGCGCCGGGGTGCGCATGGTGTTCGGATCGGATGCCGGGGTCATGCCGCACGCGAGCGCGCCCGGGCAATTTCGCACCATGGTCGAATATGGCATGACCCCGCTTCAGGCGATCCAGGCCGCCACGCGCAACGCCGCCCAGGCGCTCGGGCGTGAGGCCGATGTCGGGATGATTGCCGTTGGTCGCTATGCCGACATCGTCGCGGTCGACGGCGATCCGCTGGCCGACATCGGCGAGCTGACCAGCGTCGATGCGGTCGTCAAGGGCGGGGTGCGGATCGAACGCGATCCGGCAATGCGGCGATAGGGGGGTGGAACCGGCCTATCCCCGCAACCGCTCGATGGCCTGCGCCAGCGCGACGTAAACCTTGCCGATATCCGATGACAGCAATGTAACCGCGAGCGCAGACCCCGCACGGGTATCCATCACGCCGCGCAACATCGCTTCGAAATCATGGATGTAGCGATTGACCAGACCTCTGAACTCGTCATCATCCTGGTAGCGCCGCAGCACGTCGCGCGCCTCGGTTGCAGTCAGTAACCGCACCGCACGCCGCGCAAAAATGCCGCGGTCGCCCCGCATATAGGCATCCCAGGCCTGGTCGGCGACCTCGGTGGACAATAGCCTGGTCATGTCGACAGCGGTGGATTGCAGCGCCTCGCTGGTCAGCGCCATCTGCTGCGACAATGTGTCGCGGTCATGATCGGCGACCTTGGCCGATACCTCCCCGACCCGCGCCTCGATGGCGGCGCTGCTGTCGGCGATGGTGATCAACTGCCGCATCAGGCGATCCGAAGCCGTGTTGGCTGCCGACACGGCGCGCTCGGCTGCTTCGCCGATCGACCCGATGCGGTTGGCCACGGCATCCCCGGTCGCACCGTCGATTGCTTCAGCAATCACCCGCTCGATGTCCGATGCACTGTCGCTGGCTGCCGCCGCAATCGCACAGCGCGCCCGTTCCGCAGACGCCGTGGCCGAACGCTCGCTTTGCTCGACACCGGACACCAGCGCCGGAGCCGCTTCTTCGGCAACCCGGCGGATGTCGCCATCCAGCCTCGCCACGGCATCCGCCAATTGGGCAATCGCGCTGCTCTGCGCCTCAAGCGAGGCAACAACGCCGCGATCCAGTGCGGTCAGCGTTGCGGCTTGCTGTTCGAGCAGCACTTCGGCTTCGTGCAGTCGCGCGAGCGCGACACCGGCCCCTTCGGAACTGGCGTCGATCAGCGGGGGCAGGGCAGCAAGGGAATCGCGGCTCGCCGCCACATGGTCCTGCAACCGGGCCAGCGCCGCCGGAAGGGCGGTGTCCACTTGACGCGTTGCGCCCTCGAGCGCGGCAACACAATCCGCCACCCGTTCGATCAGCTGCACTGCCTGGGCGTTGCTGCCGTCGGTCGATTGCGACAGCATGTCAAAACCGCTCTGCAATGTGCCGAACAGCCGTGAAACCGTCGCCATCCGCGCCTCGGCCTCGGTTTCAAATGCTGCCAGCCGTGCACCCATATCACCGGCCAGCGCCAGCAATATGCTGTTCGCCGCATGGCTTTGTGCCACACCGGATTCGATCGCGGTGCCGAGCGCGGTGGTTCGCACTTCGGCGTCGGTCACACCGCTGCGTAACTCCGCCAGTTGCGCAGTGCTGCTGTCAGCCATGCGGCGCCGGGCGTCTGCGAGCCGCTGTTCGACCTGCTCACATCCCGCTTCGAGACTGGTCGCCAGGTCGGCAAGCATCGCCAGCGCATTTTCACGCTGCATGTCGAGCGCAGCCTCGAACCGGGCCGCAGCCCCCCTTGACGACTGCTCGGCCAGAACGGCTGCTTCGGTCAGGGCGGCAATCCGTCGCTCCAGTGCCGCATCGGCCCCGCCGATTACCCGCTCGGCTTCGGCTGTCTCGGCTTGCAGAGCAGCGATCCGCTCTTCCAGACGGCCACCGTATTGATAAGCGGACTGGCCCGCTTGCTTGAAGTTGTCGGCGGCACGTCGGGCAACCTCGTCGACCTTGGGGAGGGCGACGACAAGCCCATCCATCTGGCGCAGCGCCATA
The DNA here is from genome assembly GCA_031397785.1 of Sphingomonas sp. Taxonomy (GTDB): domain Bacteria; phylum Pseudomonadota; class Alphaproteobacteria; order Sphingomonadales; family Sphingomonadaceae; genus Sphingopyxis. The sequence continues at coordinate 4,992 of JANNMK010000209.1, forward strand.
TCGCCCTGCTGTGCGATGACCGCTGCTGCCGCCGCTGCATCGCGCATCCGGGTTTCGACCGTCAGGGTCATGGCCTCGACCCGTTGCCCGGACTCGAGCGTTGCCACCGCAAACTGGTCAGCCCTCGCGTTCAACGTCGCCTGGGCGGAGTGCCAATGCCGGTCGATCATCGCCAACCGGTCGGTCAGCATATGCTGCTCGCTGCGCAGCGTGGCCAGCAATCTGAGGTGGCGCTGGACGCTGCGTGCAGACCCGCGATCGAGCACGATCCAGATAATCAGCAGAGCGATCAGCGGTATCGTGGCGGTGGCGACCAGCGCCGGAAAATCTGCCTCGGGCGGCAAAACCGCAAACCCGCGTGAGACCGAAAATGCAAACCAGCCCACCCAGGCCATGGCTGTCATCGCCAGCAGCAAGACAATCCACGGGAAGCCGCGCTCCGGGGTTTCGGCAGCAAAGTCACCGGCGTCATCCCAGATGGGCGATTCGGCAACCTCGGCCGCAGGGGCTGTTGGCGATGGCTGGGAGATGACTTCGATCGGTATGTTCCCATCCCCTCGATCGGTCACGGTTGCATCAACAGGGTTCATCACCGTCTCCGATGTCGTTGCCCCGGCTCCCGTCGGCCATATGCCGACAATTTTGCGTTCCCTCACCATGGCGGGAAACATAGCATGGTTAATCGATAACGCCATGCATCCGGATGAATGGCTCGTGATAGGCAAATTCAAACGCGGTTCAGCGACCAATGGCGATAGTCTGGCGGCGCGATGTCGGGAAGTGCTGGCATCGCCCGGTGGGCGGGCTTATGTGTGCGCAGCATCGAAAGCGAGCGCGCGGAACAGCGCGATGTGGAGAAAGAGACATGAAGATGGTTGCGAAATCCGGCGTTGCAAAGATTCTGACCGTGCTGACGATGACGGCGTCGATCACCGCTCTGGGCGCCACGACAGCCGATGCGCAGCGCCGAAATCGTGATCGTCAGCCCGAAGCGCCCGCCGCGCCCGCGACTCCGCAGGTCAGCCGCGCCTTTTCGACGGCCTATATGCCTGTGCAAACCGCGCAGCGCGCCTCCGACTGGGCCGCGATGGATGCGGCACTTCCAGCGGCGCGGACCGCAGCGGTCAGCGAATATGAAAAATATCTCGTCGCGCGCGCCGATCTGGTGGTCGGGCTCAATCTCAATGATGAGCCGCGCCAGAATGCGGCAGCGACCGCGATCATCGATTCGAACGGGATTCCGGCCGCCGACCAGGCGTCCATGTATACGATCGCGGCGCAACGCGCCTATGCTGCGGACGATTATCCGCTCGCAGCCAGCCGTGGCGCGCGGGCCATCGAACTGGGTTCGACTGTGGAAAGCATCCCGCTGCTGGTCGTCGATGCGCTGGTGCGTTCCAATCAGCTCGATCAGGCAGCGGCTGCCGCGCGGGCACAGATCGCCCGTGCCACCGCCGCCGGAACGAAACCGGCCGAGCAGATATACACCGTTGTCGCGCGCGCCATGCAGGAGGCGAATCGCAATGCCGAACTACGCGAGTTCATCCGGCTGCGGCTTGAGGCCTTTCCTGTGGCCGCCAATTTCCGGCAGAGTTCGCTCATCTTCCTGCAGACGATGGAGGGCGAAGAGGACAGAGGCATCAATATCGACCTGATGCGCCTTCTGGTTGCCGCCGATGCGATGAGCGAGCGTCGCTTTTATGTCGAATATGTCTCCAGCCTGGCCGAAGAGGCGTTGCCGAACGAGGTGCTGACCGCGATAGCTGCGGGTCGCGCCGCCAACCTCATTCCTGCGGGCGACGCGACCTTTGCGGAACGTGAAACCAGTGCAAGGTCCAATCTCGCTGAAGATCGCGCATCGTTGCCGGGCGCGGAACGGCGCGCCGTCGCGTCGCCTGAGGCCCGACTGGCAACCCGCATCGCCGATGCCTATCTCGCCTATGAAAATTACGCAAAAGCCGAAGAATTATACACCAGCGCGCTGGGCAAGACCGGTGCAGACACCGATCTGATCAACAGCCGTCTGGGCATCACCCGCTACCGCGCTGGCAATAACGCCGGCGCACTCGCGGCCTTTGCCCTGGTCCAGGGCCCGCAGCGGGCGGAAGTTGCCCGCTATTGGGAAATATTGATCCGTTCGAAAATGGCACCGGCGGCAGCACCTGCAACGCCGGCAACACCTGCACCGGCGGCGCCTGCTACACCGAACTGATCCGCCGTCAGCAAGAACAAGCCGCCGGATTTGTCCTCCGGCGGCTTTTTCTTGACCATCTGCGGCGCGATCAGATTTCGCCGTCGTCCACCGGGACACCGACCGCATGTTTGGACTGGCGGATGGTCAGCGATGTCTTGACGCTGGTAACATTGGGCGCGGATGTGAGTTTGGACGTCAGGAATCGCTGAAATCCCTGCAAGTCTCGTGCGACGATCTTGAGAATGAAATCGATCTCGCCGTTCAGCATGTAGCATTCGCGCACTTCGGGCAGCGCGGCGATATGCGCTTCAAATGCCTCTAGGTCGTTTTCGGCCTGGCTGCGCAAACTGACCATGGCAAACACGGTGATGCCAAATCCCAGTTGTGCGGCATCCAGCTCGGCATGATAGCTGCGGATGACGCCCGTTTCCTCCAGCGCCCGCACACGTCGCAAACATGGCGGTGCCGTCAGGCCGACCCTCTGCGCGAGATCGACATTGGTCATCCGCCCATCATCCTGCAGTTCGCGAAGGATCTGGACGTCGATGGGATCGAATTTGCTGGCGCTCATGGGTAATTTCCGGTCACTGTGGCTTGCGGAATGATAATTATATTTCCGAACAATGCAATTGTCCCATAGTGTGACGTGATGATTTAGCCATCTATCGCAAACGCGGTGTTCACGATATTCGAACACCCATGCTCAACCCCGGATGCGTCATCGGAATTTGCAGTGCGGTTTGACGACCGTCTCGACACTATATTGCAGATCGATCCGTCGCACCCTGCCGGGCGCCAGGCTCTGTGGTGCCAGCTTGTCGATATGCTTTCCCAGTCCGGCGGGAATTTAGCCCCGGATTCCGCCGCGCGTGGCCTGGCCGCCCTCGCGGTTCTGCGTTCGTCCGTGCCGCTTGCGGTCCGGGCCCAGGCCGCGCGTTCGGTGGCCAGGCGCTGCCGCTTCTCGCCGCTCGTCATATTCCTCGCCAAGGACGAGCCACCTGTTGTCGTGGCCTTGTTCGATTCCGTTCAGCTGACATCGGACGAATGGCACGATGTGCTGCCCGTCGTCGGACCTCTGGCGCGCAGTAGACTGCGCAATCGCCGCGATCTGCCGGTGGATGTCATCCGGTTGCTCGACAATTTCGGTTCGACCGACTTTGCCCTGCCACCGGGGCCAGCACCATTGCTTGCTGCCGTGCCGATGATGCAGGCCGCTGCGCAGAACGCTGTCGCCCCCGGATCGAACAGCAGCATTGCCGACCTCGTTCAGCGTATCGAGGCCTATCGCAATCGCCCGGCCGCAAATGACCCGCAGCTCGGCCGAAAGATCGCTGATCTCCCGTTCGACGACACAGAAGTGGCATGCTTCCGATGCGATGCCGATGGTCTCGTCCGCAGCATAACCGGGCTGCCACGCGGCGTCTTTGTCGGTTTGTCTCTCGCCAGCGCAGCACGCCCTGCCGATACCGGGGTCGATGCCGGGATTGCCCGCGCCTTTGGCAAACGCCAGGCCATCGTTGACGGGCGGCTGCTGATGGTCGATGCCGGGCCATGGTCGGGTCAGTGGCTGATAGCCGCTGCACCGCAATTCGATCGGGAAACAGGCCGTTTCCTGGGATATCGCGGCACAATAGAGCATGGCGATATGCCTGCCACCAAACAGAGCGCGCCCGCTGCGCCCGCCCGACCACGCTCGGAAGGGATGCGCCAGATGGTGCATGAACTGCGCTCGCCATTAAATGCCATCAGCGGCTTTGCGCAGCTGATCGAGGGACAATATTTCGGCCCGGTCAGCAATCGCTACCGTGATCTTGCCCGGTCGGTCATGAACGATGCAACCGTCCTGACCAGCGCATTTGAAGATATCGATCTGGCCGCCCGGCTCGATACAGGCACATTGGCACGATCCGGCGGACACAGCGACGTAGGCGCCATGATGATGGCGTTGATTGATGGCAGCGAAGGGGACGGTCTCACCTATATCGGGCCAGACTCCGGCCTGCCAGACTCCAGCCTATATGTCGCGCTCGGCGAACGCGATCTGCACCAGCTGCTCTTCCGCTTCATTGCATTGGCAACGGCGCAGGCAGACGGGTCCTCACCGACCCGCATCGCCGTATTTGCCGATGCCGCGACGGGAGAGGCCGTGATCGAAGCGACAGGGCAGCATATCGACGCTCAAGGCGTAGATGCCACAAATGGGGGGCAGGGCGGTCTGGGCAGCTCTCTGGGTAGCGCATTCGCCCGGCGGCTGGTTGATCGCATGGCGGCGAACCACGGCGGCAGCCTTCGGCTCGCCACAGGTAAAGCACTCCTCAACCTCCCCTGTGCTAGGCATGGTGAGGAGCGAATCGGGGCTGGGGTCTAGGCACAGCCCGCACGCACAGGGGCAGCAGGCGGATTATGGTTTTCGGGCCGGACTTCGGAACACGATTCTCGATTTCGGTCGATACCGAGGAAGAGTTCGCCTGGGGGCAGGGGTTTGCGCGCGTAGGGCACGGGCTCGCATCGGTTTCAGCATTGCGCGAGGGGCAGCGTTTTTTCGCGGCCGCAGGCGTAGTGCCGCTATATTATGTCGACGCTCCCGTCATCGCCTCCGATGAAGCAGCCGCTATTTTCGCTCCTTTGGCTGCCGACGGCAGCGCCGATTTCGGCGTCCATCTTCATCCGTGGGTCACTCCGCCTTTCCTCGAGGACGTCACCGCACCCAACAGCTATGCCGGCAACCTCCCCCAATCGCTCGAACGGGCCAAGCTGCGCACCACCCGGGACCTGATCGAAAGCCGTCTCGGCCTCCGTCCGATCGCCTATCGCGCCGGTCGCTACGGCATCGGCCCGAACAGCTTGCAAATCCTTGCCGAGGAAGGATTCCGCTGCGACAGTTCGGTACGTACCCTGTTTAATTATAGCGACGATGGCGGCCCCGATTTTCGCCGGCAAACCCTGCATCCGCACTGGGCCGGGCCCGACGACAGCATTCTCGAACTGCCGCTGTCGACAGTGTTCATCGGTCACAGCAATCGGCTCGGCCGCAGCCTTTATGGCAGGCTCGATTCCGTTCCGGCCGTACGCTCCCTGCTGGCCCGTTCCGGCCTGATCGAACGCATCCCGCTGACGCCCGAAGGCGTGCCCGCCGCAAAGGCCTGTGCGGCGATCGACGTCGCCAGGGATATCGGCCTGTCGCTGCTGACCTTGTCGTTTCATTCACCGTCGCTGGCACCAGGCCACACGCCATATGTCCGGGACGGCACCGACCTTCGCGCCTTTTACCGCTGGTTCGACGTCATATTGGACCATTGCGCCCGGCGCGGCATCGTCAATGCCGATCTGGCGTCCATCCTGGGCGCGGCGGACAGCGCACGAAGCGACGCCCGGTCGGCAGCAGCGCTTGCGTGAAGCCACTACCCTCCGCTATCGCCGCGCCTCGACCGGGCGGGGCCTGTAGCTCAATGGTAGAGCTGGCCGCTCATAACGGCTAGGTTGGGGGTTCGAATCCCTCCGGGCCCACCAGGTCGATCGGAAACGGGGAGGGCAGCGAATGATCGTCGAACCGCGCAGCTGGCTGTTCGTCCCCGGCGACAGCGATAAAAAGCTCGGCAAGATTGCGCAGTGCGGGGCGGACGCGGTCATCATCGACCTCGAGGATTCGGTTGCCCCGGCCCGGAAAACCGAAGCGCGCTTGATGACGGCAAAGGTCTTGGCCGATACCAGCCGCAACGGGCCGCAATTGTGGGTGCGTATCAATCCGCTCGACACGCCGCAGTGCGCTGCCGATATCGCCGCCATCGTCGCTGAATGCCCGGATGGCCTCGTCCTGCCCAAATGCGAAGGTCCGGCCGATGTCGAGCGGCTGGCCGGGCTGATCGATGCGGCGGGCGGCGCCGGATCGATCCATATTCACGCAATCGCGACCGAAACGCCGCGTGCGGTGTTCAAACTGTCCGGCTTTGCCGATCATCATGTCGCGCGGCTCAATGCGATCAGCTGGGGTGCCGAGGATCTCGCCACTGCTATCGGCGCGAGCGGCAATCGCCATGCCGACGGCAGGTTCCATGATGCATTTCTCCATATACGCACGCTGGCCCTGTTCGCGGCGCATGCGGCAGGGGTGCAGGCGGTCGACACGCTCTACGCCAATTTCACGGACGCAGCCGGTCTGAAACTGGCCTGTGAGCGCGCCCGCGCCGAAGGATTCACCGGTTGCCTCGCCATTCATCCGGCCCAGGTGGCGGTGATCAATGCCGCATTTCTGCCGAGCGCTGCAGAGATCGAGCGCGCATCGCGCATCATCGCGGCTTTCGAACAAGCAGGCGATGTCGGCACGGTCGGCATCGAAGGCAAGATGATCGACCGGCCACATCTGGTCCAGTCGCAGCGATTGCTGGCCCGCCACCGACGATTTACCGCATGATCCATGCCGTGCTGCGGGCGCGGAAATGTCCGTCAGATCTCGCAATATGACGCGCAGGCCGAGTTGGCATTGCATCCGCGCGCGCACCCGCCTAAGGCCGCGTCCGTCGGGGAGTGGCGCAGCCTGGTAGCGCATCTGGTTTGGGACCAGAGGGTCGCAGGTTCGAATCCTGTCTCCCCGACCATTTTTCCGGTCGGTCCGCCACTCGTAAGGTGGACACCTCCGAACGCGCCATCGATATCAGAGAAATCCACCCACCCTGTCACAGGCGGCGATGGACGGCGCGGTGAAGCGATAGCATAGCTTGCACGGCAGCGTCCGGCCGCCATCGGCTATATCCTCGATTGCTCATCGCTCGACTTGCTGTCCTTCATCCGCTGCTTGGTCATCGGACGGGGTAGCCGCGACATCCTCGGCCGCTGCCGCAGCTTCGGCGTTCAGCGCTGCCAGTTCCTCCTGGGCTTCTTCCTCAACCGCAATCACTGCCTGGTCCGCACGATCCTCGATCTCGACTGCTCGTGCCTCGAGTTCTTCGGACAATTGCGAAGCATCGGCGATTTCGCTTTCCGCCGGTCCATCAGAACAGCCGGCGAGCAAGACTAGCGCTCCAATCGTCGAGGCCAGCCTTATTTTCATTGCGGCATCGCTGCCAGCGGCTCGGCTGCGTTGGCAAGTTCGGCCAGCGTGACGGTCCACGCCGCGACATTCTGGGCCAGATCGGCAGGGATTATCTTGTCGAACGTATCGTCCGGCGTGTGATGCAGATCGAAATAATCGCTGCCGTCCTGCTGCAGATCGATCAGCGGCACCCCCGATTCGGCGAGCGGGCCGATGTCAGCCCCACCGCCGGCCACCGCAGAACCGCGTGCTATGCCCAATGGAGCCAGACCCGCTGCAATCCGGTCGCGCACCGCCGAAGCGCCATCGGGCAGCTTGAAATCGACCCGCCACACCCGGCCCGCGCCAAAATCGGATTCGAGTGCCGCGGCGTGATTGTCGCTGGCATGCGCTTCACCATAAGCGCGCCCGCCCCACACGCCGACTTCTTCGGCGCCCGCCAGCAACAGGCGGATGGTCCGGCGCGGACGGCCCGATGCCGCGACCCGTTTGGCTGCCGCCACGATTATGCCGCAGCCGGCCGCATCGTCGATTGCCCCGGTGCCAAGATCCCAGCTGTCGAGATGGCAGGCCGCAACGACGATGCCCGCAGCAGGGTCGCTGCCGATGACGTCGGCGATGACATTGCCGGATGGCTGCGGCCCCAGATTGCGCGGCGTCAGCAACAGACGCATCCGCACTGGTCCCCCTCGCACAGCCGTGCGGTCGAGCATCCTCTCCAGATTGTCGGCGTCCGGATTTGAAATCGCGCCTGCTGGGATGGGCGTTACCCCTTGCGCGAAATTGGTGTTGCCGGTGTGCGGGTTGCGGTGGCTGTCGGTGCCGACCGACCGGATGACGATCGCCGCTGCGCCGCGCTGCGCCGCGCGATTCGGTCCGGAAAAGCGCACCGGCCCGAACGCACCATAGCTCGATCCGTCCTGCGTCCGCCGCATGGCATGGCCGATGTAGACGATCTTGCCCCGGATCGCACTGTCGGGCGCAGCCTCGAATTCGGCGAGACTACGAAAGCCTGCAACCTCGCCCTCCATGCCGTCGGCCGGAGTGGCACCGCTATTGCCCAGCGCAGTGATCGCCAGTGCTTGCGGATAGGGCGAAAGGACGCTCGCCCGCTCTTCGCCGCGCACCCATGTCGGCATCGTGAATGTCTCGATCCGGACATTGGCGAAACCCATCGACCGCAGCCGGTCCACGGCCCACTGGCGCGCCCGCGCCTCCGCCTCGGTCCCGCCCTGGCGTGGGCCGACCTCGGTGGTGATGTCACGCACGAAATCGAGCGCGATCGTGTCGGTCAGCGCGGCATCGCGCATGGTGACAATGGCATCGGGCCCCGGTTGCGCCAGCACGGGCAGGGGCAGAGCGATGGCGAGGCTGGCGATCAGCAGGGTGCGTGGTGTCATCCGGCGGGGATAGCGGCCCCCGCCGCGCTTGCCAATTGCCCGCCACATTTTGCGGACGCCAAAGCAAGTTGCCAGTCGCGCCGCCCTCGGCTAACCGCGCCGCAACCCCGCTGCACACCGTGCGGTCCCAGCTTTTACCATCCGGAGTCTCACCCATGGCCGCCCAATATAGCTATGTGATGAAGGGCATGACCAAGACCTTTCCCGGCGCGCCAAAGCCGGTGCTCAGCAACATCCATCTGCAATTTTATTCCGATGCAAAAATCGGCATCGTCGGCCCCAACGGCGTCGGCAAATCCACCCTGATGAAGATCATGGCCGGTATGGACACCGAATTTTCGGGCGAGGCCTGGGCGGGTGACGGCATCACCGTGGGCTATCTCGAACAGGAACCGCAGCTCGACGAAAGCAAGACGGTCAAGGAAAATGTCATGGATGGCGTCCGGGGTGTCGCCGACATGATGGCTCGCTTCGACGAGATTTCCACGATCATGGCCGATCCGCCCGAGGACGCGGATTTCGATGCACTCATGGAAGAAATGGGCACGCTCCAGGAAAAGATCGACGCGGTCGACGGCTGGACGCTCGACAACCAGCTCGAAATCGCGATGGAGGCGCTGAATTGCCCGCCCGGCGACTGGCCGGTCACCGATCTGTCCGGCGGTGAAAAGCGCCGCATCGCCCTGACCCGGCTGCTGCTCGAAAAGCCGGGCATATTGCTGCTCGATGAGCCGACCAACCACCTCGATGCCGAATCGGTAGCCTGGCTGGAAAAGCATCTCGTCGATTATCCCGGCAACGTCATCCTCGTCACCCACGACCGCTATTTTCTCGACAATGTCGTCAACTGGATCCTCGAACTCGATCGCGGCCGCTATTTCCCTTACGAAGGCAATTACTCGACCTATCTGGAGAAAAAAGCGAAACGCCTCGAGCAGGAATCGCGCGAAGATCAGGGCCGGCAAAAGGCGATTCGCGACGAGCTCGAATGGATCCGTCAGTCGCCAAAGGCCCGGCAGGCCAAATCCAAGGCGCGTATCAAGAGCTTCGATCAGCTGGTCGAGGCGCAGGAAAACCGCACCCCCGGCAAGGCGCAGATCCTCATCCAGATCCCCGAACGGCTCGGCGGCAAGGTGATAGAGGTCAACAACCTGTCAAAGGCCTATGGCGACAAGCAGCTGTTCAACGACCTCAGCTTCAGCCTGCCACCGGGCGGGATCGTCGGCGTCATCGGCCCCAATGGTGCAGGCAAATCGACACTGTTCAAACTGCTCACCGGCAAGGAAACGCCCGACAGCGGCCAGGTCGATATCGGCCCCACGGTCAAACTCGGCTTCGTCGACCAGAGCCGCGACGACCTCGATGCCGGCCATAATGTCTGGGAGGAAATCTCCGGCGGCCACGACATCATGACCATTGGCAAACAGGAAATGTCGACCCGCGCCTATGTCGGCGCGTTCAATTTCAAGGGCGGCGACCAGCAGAAAAAGGTCGGGCAGTTGTCCGGCGGTGAACGCAACCGCGTCCATATGGCCAAGATGCTCAAACAGGGCGGCAACGTCCTGCTGCTCGACGAACCGACCAACGATCTCGACACCGAAACCCTCGCCGCGCTCGAAGAAGCGCTCGAAAGCTTCGCCGGCTGCGCGGTCGTCATCAGCCACGACCGCTTCTTCCTCGATCGTCTCTGCACCCACATCCTCGCGTTCGAAGGCGATGCTCATGTCGAATGGTTCGAAGGCAATTTCGACAGCTACGAAGAAGACAAGCGCCGCAGGTTCGGCGATGCGGCGGATCGCCCGGCACGGGTGGCCTATAAAAAACTGACGCGATGACCGGGTTCTGAGAAGGAGCGGTCTGGCAGATCATCGCCGCCGATGGTCAAAGCCACTCGTCGAGGTCGGCGCTATTGGCGCTCGATGGTCCCGCCATCATGCGATCATGCCGGATGCGCGCTGCAAGGCGTCGCTTACCGCACCCGCTTCACCCACACCGTCTTTTCCCGGCGCTCGGTCTGGAAATTGGGGATCGCCGCGATCAGGTCAGAAAAGCGCTTGAAGCCATAGTTGCGGACATCGAAGCTCGACCGATTGTTGGCGATGTTGCCGACCTCACTCAGATTGGCAAAGCCGCGCTCGTCATGCTTTGCCGCCTTCCATGCCGCGCCGAGCAGCTTGAGCAATTCCGGATCGACCGCTGCGCTCCCCGCCGGTTTCGCTGCGGGGGCAGGGGGCGCAACCGGGGTTTCGTCGGCGGCCTCGGCATCGTCGCTTTTCACCAGCGCATCGACATCGATGAACCGGGTGCAGGCCTGCCTGAACCCTTCGGGCGTTTTCGCCGACCCGAAACCATAGACCGGCAGGCCGTCCTGCCTGATCCGCATCGCCAGCGGCATGAAGTCGCTGTCGCTCGACATGATCCCGAACCCGCCGACATGGCCGCGATAGAGCAGATCGAGCGCATCGATCGTCATCTTCATGTCGGTTGCGTTCTTGCCCTTGGTAATGTCGAACTGCTGCTGCGGCTCGATGCCATAGCGATGCACCAGCCCCGCCCAATTCATCAGCCCGGGCTTGGACCAGTTGCCATAGGCGCGGCGGATGTTGACCGACCCCAGCTCAGCCAGCACCGTCAGCACCGGGTCTATGCCTGCATGGCTGGCGTTATCTGCGTCGATCAGCAGGGCGATGTTGAGATGCGGGGTGGTGGTGCTCATCTGCACATCCTGCCCGCTCTATCGCATTTTGCCAAGCAGGTGCCAGGCAGGCCGGGTCGCGAATGTCTGTCGCCGGGCGGGTTATGGGCCGTCCACCTCAGGCATCGGTTACGGCACCACCCAGCGACCGTCCCAATTGCCGCCATCGCGCGTGAACACCGCGCGCCGGTGCCCGCTGTTCGCCAGATGCAACCAGTCGATGCGATCGATCTCCACCATCAGCAGGGCAAAATTGGCGCGGGCAGGGCGAATATCCCGCGCATCAGGTTCACGCCCCTCGACCCACAGCGGCAATCCCGATGCCGGGCCATCGAGCGCGCTGCCCGGCGCGGCTTCGGCCAGATAGCATCGCCGCGCAAACAGCGTCGAACCCGCCCAGATGGTATCGACCGCATCGCTATCGCGAACCACTTTTGCCGTTCCGCTCAGCCGCAATTGCACCGCCTGTTCGGGGTGATAGGCCAGCACATGAACCGCAGCACCGTCGGGCGCACCGTCGCCAAGCTCGCTGACCTTGGGCGACCGGGCGTCGGTGTGGAACCGCAGCATCGCGCCATCGCGGTCCGCGGCGCGCAGCACCAGCACCCGTTGTGTCGGGCGTCCGCTTGCATCGATGCTCGCCAGCACCGGGACATGCATCGGGCTTTTGCGGCTGCGCGCGCCATCGCTCAACATTGTCCAGGCTCCATCGAGCGCGGCGGTCAGTTCGCTGTCCATCATCCGACCTCGGCAAACAGGCCGCTTGCCTCGTCCAGCACGTGCAGTCCGCCCGAAGCGATAGCGAACCAGGCGCCGTGCAGTCTCAGCTCGCCCGCTGCCTCACGTTCGGCGATAAATGGAAAGCTCCGCAGATTGGCGATGCTGACCTTGATCGCCTCATGTTCCAGCGCCAACTGCCGGTCGCCCTCGCATTCGTTCAGCACCCGGTCGCGCGCGTCGCTGACGATGGTCATCCAGTCATCGACGAAACTGCGCGCTTCGGCACCGATGGTTCCGCCGTTCAGTGCGGCACGGATTCCGCCGCACTGGCCATGCCCCAATACGACGATGTGCTTGACGCCAAGGCCCAGCACCCCGAATTCGATGGCGGCCGATGCACCATGCAGTCCGCCACCGGTTTCGAAGGGCGGAACCAGATTGGCGACATTGCGCAGCGCGAAAACCTGGCCGGGTATCGTATCGAACACCGTTGCCGGATCGACACGGCTGTCACAGCAGGAAATGATCATGACAGGCGGCGCCTGTCCATTGTTCGACAGGGCATCGAACCGCGCCTTCTGCGCGACATAGCTGTGCGAACGAAATCGGCGGTATCCATCGACCAGTGCAGTGAATTCGGGCATGGCGGCGCGCTATCGTATCGCAGCGGTGATGACAATTGCCACTGCCGTCGCTATTTACCCGGCTATGATCGAAACCGCCGCAGCTTCCCATATCCGCACGCGCAAGCCCGACTGGATTCGCGTCAAGGCACCCACCAGCCCGGGCTTCAACGAAACGCGTCGTTTGATGCGCGATCTTGGCCTCAACACCGTGTGCGAAGAAGCCGCCTGCCCCAATATCGGCGAATGCTGGACCAGAAAACACGCCACGGTGATGATCCTGGGCGATACCTGCACACGCGCTTGCGCCTTTTGCAACGTCAAGACCGGAATGCCGCGCGCCGTCGATGCGCTCGAACCCGACCATGTCGCCACTGTCGCTCAGACCATGGGCCTCAGCCACATCGTCATCACCTCGGTCGATCGCGACGATCTGCCCGATGGCGGCGCATCGCAGTTCGTCCGGGTGATCGAGGCGCTGCGCGCCCGGGTGCCCGCGACCACCATCGAGATTCTCACGCCCGATTTCCGCAACAAACCGATGGCGGCGATAGAGGCAATCATTGCCGCGCGACCGGATGTGTACAATCACAATGTCGAAACGGTGCCGCGGCTTTATCCCACCATCCGGCCCGGTGCCCGCTATTATGCATCGCTGCGATTGCTCGAAACCGTCAAGCGGCTGGACCCGTCGATCTTTACCAAATCGGGCATCATGCTCGGCCTGGGGGAGGAACGGATGGAGGTGCATCAGGTGATGGACGATATGCGCTGCGCCGACGTCGATTTCCTGACCATGGGCCAATATCTCCAGCCCACGCCGCGCCACGCGAAAGTGATCGATTTCATCACGCCCCAGGCGTTCGATGCCTATGCCCAGATCGCCCGCGCAAAAGGCTTTCTGCAGGTGGCATCATCCCCGCTGACCCGCTCAAGCTATCATGCCGGTGATGATTTCGTCGCGATGCGCGCCGCGCGTCAGGCCAAACTGGCGCTGGTCTGACCGGACAACCGCCATGCCGCGCCATCACGAAATCCGGCATATGCCGTATAGTCCCGAACAGATGTTCGACCTTGTCGCCGACGTCGCCCGCTATGGGGAGTTTCTGCCATGGGTGGTCGGCGTGCGCGTCCGGTCCGATGGCGATACCGAAAGCATCGCCGACCTCATCGTCGGCTTCAAGGGGTTGCGTGAACGGTTCACGTCGCGGGTCCACAAGGCCCGGCCGGCCAGCATCCGGGTCGATTATCTCGACGGCCCGCTCAAACATCTTGCCAACCAATGGCAGTTCGCTCCCGCAGCTGACGGACGCGGTTGCAGCGTCGATTTCACTGTCGATTTCGCCTTTCGCAACAGCCTGTTCGAACGGCTCGCCGGCCAGGTGTTCGACAAGGCGTTGCGCAAGATGATCGGCGCATTCGAAGAACGCGCTGCCGCGCTTTACGGGCAGCAACCGGTCAGCGCGTCCTTTTCCGGCAACAGCAGTTCGAGCGCGATCAGGGCTGCCTGACGCCGGATACCGGCGCGCCCGCCGCTCGCATCGATCAGCTTGGTTTCCGAATAGGCATCGTCGGTCGATTGGCCGCGCATCGCCCGGCTGAACACGACTGTGCCGACCGGCTTGGCTGCGCTGCCGCCACCCGGCCCTGCGACCCCGGAAACAGCCACCGCGACATCCGCCTCGCCGCGGTCGAGCGCCCCCTTGGCCATCGCCCAGGCGCAGGCCATCGACACCGCACCGAAAGTGGCGATGATGTCGCCCGAAACGCCCAGCAGCTTCTGCTTGGCTTCGTTGGAATAGGTGACGAACCCCGCACCGAACACGTCCGAACTTCCCGGCACATCGGTCAGCGCCGTCGATACCATCCCGCCGGTGCAGCTTTCGGCGAGCGCGACCGTGCGTCCGACGGCGCGGTTTTCCTCGATGACCCGGATCGCCAGTGCGCGGATTGCGCCGTCGTCATCGTCGAGAACGCTATCGATCATGCGGTTGCTTCTTTCTTCATGGGCAGGGCAACACTCGCCACTGCCTGCGCCGCGATGCCTTCACCGCGCCCGGTAAAACCCAGCCGCTCGGTCGTGGTTGCCTTTACCGACACATGATCGAGCGGCAATCCGCAAATTTCGGCGATCCGCGCCCTGATCGCATCGCGGTGCGGCCCCACCTTCGGTGCTTCGCAAATGATAGTGCAGTCGACATGGTCGATCCGCCCGCCCTTGCCCCGCGCGAGCGCACAGGCATGCGCCAGAAACCGGTCCGACGCAGCCCCGCGCCATATCGGGTCGCTAGGCGGGAAATGCTGCCCGATATCGCCCTCGCCGATCGCCCCCAGCAGCGCATCGGTGATCGCATGCAGCGCGACATCGGCATCGCTATGCCCCTCAAGGCCCCGATCATGCGCAATCCACACCCCGCCGAGCCACAGGCCATCGCCCGCAATCAGCCGGTGAACGTCATAGCCAGATCCCGCCGCATGGCGCCATGACGTCATAGTAGAACTCCCTGCCATAACCTGCTGCACCCGCTCGATGTCTCCGGGCAGGGTGATCTTCTCCAGCATTCCGCTTCCGGCGACCATGACCACAGGCATCCCGGCTGCACGCACTATCTGTGCGTCGTCGGTCACCGCTTCGCCCGACCATGCTGCATGCGCACGCCGCAATTCGGTCAGCCGGAACGCCTGCGGGGTCTGCACCCGCATCACTACCGCGCGATCAACCGCCGCGCCCATGATTTCGCCCTCGCTGCGAGCGAGCGTATCGACCATCGGCATGACTGGAACCGCGCCGGCCACGCCCTTGTCACCGAACGCTGCCAGCAACCGGTCGATCACCCTTGCATCGAGCCCCGGTCGCGCCGCATCATGAATCAGCACCAGCGCCGCGTCCTCGACGCTCGCCAGCCCGGCCAGCACCGAATCCCGACGTTCCGCACCCCCGGTTACCAGCGTCACCGCCAGTCCTGCCAGCGCCATGCCTGCCGTCGCCTCATCGTCCACGCCGACCACCACTGTCACCGCGACGCAGGCGGGATGCGCGAGCATCGCTTCGACGCTCCACCGCACCATCGGTTTGCCGTCCAGCATGGCAAATTGCTTGGCCACGCCCAGGCCAGCGCGCACGCCCCGCCCGGCGGCAACGATTATCCCGTGAAAGATGAGGTCCGCGTTCACCGCGCGCGTCTAGCCGCCCGCGCCAGAGGTTGAAAGTCCCTGCCGGTTGCGCCTTCGCCAGCTTTGCCACCGGCTGGTCCCTGCCACCCTCTGGCCGCGGGCAATGTTGCACTGCGACACAATGCGATAGCACTCTGCCTCATTTTCTGGCACTAGCCCCCTCATGCCTCGCCTCAAGCCTATCCAAATCGGCCCGATCACGATTCCCACCCCCGTCATCCTCGCGCCGATGACCGGCGTGACAGACATGCCGTTTCGCGTCGCGGTGCGGCGCTATGGCTCGGGCCTCAACGTCACCGAGATGATCGCCAGCGCCGCGATGATCCGCGAAACGCGGCAGTCTTTGCAGAAATCGGCCTGGGACAGCGTCGAGGAACCGGTGTCGATGCAGCTTGCCGGTTGCTCACCCGCCGAAATGGCAGAGGCCGCCAAGCTCAATGCTGATCGCGGCGCGGCCATTATCGACATCAACATGGGCTGCCCCGTCAAAAAAGTCGTCAATGGCGATGCCGGGTCCGCGCTGATGCGCGATCTGCCGCTCGCCGCCGCGCTCATCGCCGCAACGGTCAAGGCGGTCGATGTGCCCGTCACCGTCAAAATGCGGATGGGCTGGGATCACTCCAGCCTCAATGCGCCTGAACTCGCCCGTATCGCCCAGGATCTGGGCGCGCAGATGATCACCGTCCACGGCCGCACCCGCAACCAGATGTACAAGGGCTCGGCCGACTGGGCCTTTGTCGCGCAGGTCAAACAGGCGGTGACCATTCCGGTCATCGTCAATGGCGACATCTGTTCGGTGGACGACGCGCACACCGCCCTCGACCAGAGCGGCGCCGATGGCGTGATGATCGGTCGCGGCGCCTATGGCCGGCCATGGTTGCTGGGGCAGGTGATGCGCGCGCTGGAGACGGGGGAAGCGGTGGCAGACCCCGGCATCGATGAGCAATATGCGCTGATTACCAGCCATTATCATGCGATGATGCAGCATTATGGCGAACAGGTTGGCGTGCCGATCGCCCGCAAACATCTTGGCTGGTACACCCGCGGCCTGCATGGCTCCGCCGAATTTCGCAACATGGTCAACACTTTCGATAATGCCCGCGGCGTGCTCGACGCGCTGGCCCGCTTCTACGACCCGTGGCTCGCCCAAAAGGCGTGGCAGTCGGCGGCGTGAATGATGGCGGCCCGGCTGGTGCGCCGCCGGACCATCCGGTGGCGTTCGAACTGATGCAGGCGCATCCGGTGCCGACCCTGCTCATCGACCGGGACGGGACCACGCTCGACGTCAATCAGGCGGCCGAAACGCTGCTCAACCGCGCGCGTGCCGCCTTGCTCGGCCGCACGCTCGGTTCTGTTCTACCATGGCGCGATGGTGACGATCTGACCCGGCTGCTCGCCGAACCGGGCAAAAGCGTCTGGGCCTATTCGGTCGAGCTGCTGCTCGATGTCGCCAATCCGCTGTTCGCCGACATCGCGCTCGGTCCGGTCAATCCGGACAGCGGCTGGCGGGTGATTGCGGTCCATCCGGTGCCGCGTGGCGGGCGGATGCCCTTTCGCCGTCCGGGCGCTGCGGCGCGCTCTGCCGGGGCCGCCGCGGCAATGCTGGCGCATGAGATAAAAAATCCGCTGTCGGGCATTCGCGGTGCCGCCCAACTGCTGGGAAAGGGAGAGGATGCCAATGCCGCCTCGCTGTCGCGGCTCATCGTGGGGGAGGTTGACCGGGTCGCTGCGCTGATCGATTCGATGCAGGGCTTCACGCGCGATACGCCGCCGCAACGCAGCTCGATCAACATCTATCCCGCCATCGGGCAGGCGCGCGGCATCGCCGCACAGGGCTTTGCCGCGCATGCCCATTTTTCCGAAGAATTTGATCCGTCGCTGCCGCGTGTCCTCGGCAATCATGACGCGCTGGTGCAAATCCTGATCAATCTTATCAAAAATGCCACCGAAGCCACTCTGGATAGGGACAATCTGTCGATCCGCCTCGGCACCGCCTATCGCCATGGCCTGTCATGGGATGCGGGCGACGGACGCGGGCATCAGCCCTTGCCGATCGAAATCACGGTTGCCGACAATGGCCCCGGCGTTCCCGACCATCTCGCCGATGCGCTGTTCGATCCCTTTGTCACCGGTAAACGCGATGGTCAGGGGCTCGGCCTGGCTCTGGTCGACAAGCTTGTTCGCGACATGGGCGGGGTGGTCCAGCATGATCGTCAGTCGGGCTGGACCCGGTTTCGTCTGCACTTGCCCGTCGCTGCCATGATAGCCGGAGAAATCTGATGCGCGGTGCTGCCATATTATTGGTCGAAGATGATGTTGCCATCGTCACCGTCATCCGCGTCGCGCTGGAAAATGAATCCGTCCGTCTCGATGCGGTCGACAGCATCGCGGCGCGCGACGCCGCGCTGGCCGCCAATCGTTACGACTGCCTGCTGACCGACGTCATGCTGCCCGATGGCAATGGCCTCGCTGGCCTGTCCGGGCTGGTCGACGCCAGCGGCACATTGCCCCCGGTCATCGTCCTGTCGGCGCAGAATACGCTCGATACGGCGGTGCGCGCCTCCGAACAGGGCGCGTTCGACTATCTGCCCAAACCCTTTGATCTCGACGAACTGGTCGATGCACTGCGCGCCGCCGTGCAGCGCCACAAGGCCGCCGGCGACGGCGCGGGGCAGGGTGATGCGGCGCCAGCCGAAGACCAGGGCAGCCTGCCGATCATCGGTCGCTCTGCGGCGATGCAGCAGGTTTACCGCACGCTGGCCCGCGTGGCTCCGACCGACCTTAGTGTGCTCATCTTGGGCGAATCGGGCACCGGCAAGGAACTGGTGGCCCAGGCGATCCATGACAGCAGCCGCCGTCGCTCCCGTCCGTTCATCGCGGTCAATATGGCTGCCATCCCGCGCGACCTCATCGAATCCGAACTGTTCGGTCATGAAAAAGGGGCGTTTACCGGTGCTGTCGCGCGCACCAGCGGTCGGTTCGAACAGGCCGAAGGGGGCACATTGTTCCTCGACGAAATCGGCGACATGCCGATAGAGGCGCAAACCCGCCTGCTGCGCGTGCTTCAGTCAGGCGATTATTCGCCGGTCGGGTCGTCGCGTGTCTTGCGCGCCGATGTGCGCATCATTGCCGCCACCAACCAGGATCTGCTGGCATTGGTCGGCACGGGTCGCTTTCGCGAAGATCTTTACTACCGGCTCAATGTCATCCCGATGGCGCTGCCACCCTTGCGTGAACGTCGCAGCGACATTGCGCTGCTTGCTGATCATTTTCTTGCGCAGGGAACCGAACTCGGGCTCGCCCGCAAAAGGCTCTCGGCTGACGCCATGGCGGCACTCTCGCGCTATGGCTGGCCGGGCAATGTCCGCGAACTCGGCAATGCCATGCAGCGTCTGGCGCTGCTCACCCGCGGTCAGGAAATCGGCCGCGAAGATGTGCTGCGTCTGCTGGGAGACGCAGTGCGGCACGACAGCCATGGCGAAGATGCCGATCCGGCGGACCGGCTGACCGCCGCCATCCGGCTGTGGCTCGACAGCGCGGTGGCCAGCGCAGCCGCCGAACAGGGCGATCTGCATGGCGCGATCGTCGGCTTCGTCGAATCCGTGGTGATCGATGCCGTGCTCGATTCGACTGGCGGCAATCAGGTGCGCGCCGCCGCCATCCTCGGCATCAATCGCAACACGTTGCGGCTCAAACGCCGCAGTTGAGCGGCAGGACGCCATAAATCGGTGCCGAGCCGTCATCATCCCGACATAATGTGTGCTTGTTTGGCAACAGTTTCGATGTATCGTGGCAACAATGCCCCCCGCTGCCGTCCTGCCGAACACTCACTCCGCCGCTGCTGACAGCGCGGTCGGCAGCGGGCCGGTGAAAATGCGCATTGCCGCGCCGCAACGCCACTGGACCGCCTGGGCGGAACCTGCGGTGCTGATCGTCCTGCTGGCGACCGCAGCGGTTTCGGCGATGGCGGTGCCCGGTGTTGAACAGCGTGCCTTGCTGTCGCCGTGGGAAGTGGCGCTACTGCTGGTCGCCAATCTGCTGCCCGCCATGGCGCTGATGGTGCTGGCCGGTCGTCGTATCGCCCGTCGGCGGGTAAAGGCGCGCGGCGGGGGGGAGGCACGGCTGCATATGCGGCTGGTCGCGCTGTTTTCGGTCACTGCCGCAGTGCCGACCATGCTCGTGGTGATTTTCTCGTCCTTCCTGTTTCAGTCGGGAATGGACTTCTGGTTTTCGGACCGTTCGCGCGGCATGTTCGAAAATGCGGTCAGCGTGGCGCAAAATTATTTCGAGAATGAAAAGCGCGACGTCGGGGCCAACACGCTCGCCATGGCCACCGATTTACGCGCCGAGCTTGGCCGATCGCCGATCGATAGCGAGCAATTCTACGATTTCTACGTCCAGCAGGTGGTGGTGCGTGAACTGGGCGAATCGGCGATTATCGAAATCGGTGCGGATGGCATCGCGCGGACGCCCGTCGCCATCGATCCGGGCAACCGCGCCGCCAGCAACCGGCTGAAAAGCGAAGCCATCGCCGCGCTCGCCAGCGGCCAGGAAATCGTCACAAGCGAAACCGGCGATGGGGTGGATGCAGTGGTCCGTCTGTTGTCCGATCGCCCGGTCTATCTCTATTCCGCGCGTGGATCGACGGTGCTGGGGCTCGAATCGCCGCAGCGCGCGCGGTCGGTCTTCGCCGATTACAACGCGCTGTTCGCCAGTTCGCGCAGCCTCCAGTTCCGGTTTATCCTGGCGCTATATATCGGCAGTCTCGTGCTGGTCGGCCTTGTGATCGTCGTCGCGATCCTGGTTGCCGACCGCATCGTCAGCCCGATCGACGATCTGGTCAGCGCATCGCAACGCATCGCCGCCGGCAATCTGGAGGCGCGGGTCCGCACCGCGCGCGGCCGCCCGGATGAAATCGACATGCTGGGGGATGCGTTCAACCGCATGACCGAACGATTGGGGGAACAGACCCGCGACCTGCTCGACGCCAACGAACAGATTGAAAATCGCCGCGCCTTTATCGAAGCGGTGTTGTCGGCGGTTGCCTCGGGGGTGGTCAGCCTGTCGCCCGACCGCCGCATCCTGCTGGTCAATGCCGCCGCTGCGCGCATGCTTGGTCGCGAACCGGCGGCCTTGACCGGCGTGCCGCTGGCCGATGTGATGCCGGAACTTGCCCGCTGGATCGACGAAAGCGGCGGCGATCCCATTCTTGCCGTCGACATAGACGGCGATCCGCGCACCTGGGCGGCAAAAATCGTCAGCGACGATCATGGCCCGGTGCTGACCTTTGAAGATATCACCCAGCAATTACTCGATCAGCGCCGTGCCGCCTGGTCCGACGTCGCGCGCCGCATCGCGCATGAAATCAAAAACCCGCTGACACCGATCCAGCTTGCCGCGGAACGGCTGCAACGCCGCTTCGGTAAAGGGCAGGGGGACGATGGCGAAATGTTTGCCAAGCTGACCTCGACCATTGTTCGCCAGGTCGGCGACTTACGCGGCATGGTGGACGAGTTTTCCAGCTTTGCCCGCATGCCAAAACCCGTTTTCCGGCTTGATAATATCGGCGATGCGCTGCGTCAGAGCATTTTTCTGCACGAAGTCGCCCGCCCAGACATCGCTTTTTCGGTTGGCTTGCCCGATGTCCCCGCAATGGTCGTCTGCGACCGCCGCCTGCTCAGCCAGGCATTCACAAACCTCATAAAAAACGCAGTCGAAGCGATTGATCGCAAGACAGCAGCAGGCGGCAGCATCGCCGCTGCGCTGCAGCTCGTCGATGACCGGCTGTGCATCACCATCGCCGATAATGGCATCGGCCTGCCACCGGATCGCGACAGTATCGTCGAACCCTATGTAACCACCCGCGACGGCGGCACGGGCCTCGGCCTCGCCATCGTCAAAAAAATCGTCGAAGAACATAGCGGCACGCTGCGCTTCACCGATCGCACCGGCGGCGGCACCACCGCCGAAATCATTCTCTATCCGAAACAACTTCTCGACCACGGCAATCAGCCGGTTGAAGGGAAATACAAATAATGGCCCTCGACATCCTCGTCGTCGACGACGAAGCCGACATCCGCGATCTGGTCGCCGGCGTTATGGAGGACGAAGGCTTTGCAGCCCGCACCGCAGCCAACAGCGACGAGGCGCTGGCAGCGCTCGGTGAACGCCGCCCTTCGCTGGTTCTACTCGATGTCTGGCTCGAAGGGTCGAAACTCGATGGTCTTGATCTTTTGGAAGAGATCAAGCGCCGTGATCCCACGATCCCCGTGCTGGTCATATCCGGCCATGGCAATCTCGACACCGCCGTCGCTGCCATCCGCCGCGGTGCAGTTGATTTCATCGAAAAACCATTCGAAGCCGAACGGCTGCTCTACCTGGTTGCCCGCGCAACGGAAACCGACCGCCTGCGGCAGGAAAATCAACTCCTCAAAGCTCAGCTAGGCCAAAGCGATGAACTGAACGGCGTCAGCCCCGCCATAAACAACGTTCGCGCCACGTTGAAACGCGTCGCCTCGACGGGAAGCCGCGTGCTGATCACTGGACCTGCAGGTGTTGGAAAAGAAGTCGCTGCGCGCTTGCTTCACAATTGGAGTGGTCGTGCCCAAGCGCCGTTTGTCGTAGTTGCCTCGGCCAGCATGGAACCAGAAACAGTTGAAGCAGAATTGTTCGGCAGCGAACGCGAAGACGGCTCAGCAATCCCCGGGTTGCTCGAACGCGCCCATGGCGGCACGCTATTTCTCGATGAAATTGCGGACATGCCGCTGACTACACAGGGTAAGATCCTGCGCGTTCTAACCGACCAGAGTTTTAACCGCATCGGCGGCACCCGTATAGTCCGCGTTGATGTGCGTATTGTGTCGGCTACATCGCGTGATCTTGAAGAGGAGATGGTAGCAAAGCGATTTCGAGAAGATCTTTTTTATCGACTCAACGTGGTCCCTGTTCATTTGCCGCCACTTAGCGAACGGCGTGCCGATATCGCATTACTCGCGCAGCATTTTCTTGGCCGCCTCGCAGCTGAACGGCGCGTTCCCAGTCCAGAGATATCGACCGATGCTATGGCAGCTCTCCAAGCGTGCAACTGGCCTGGCAATGTGCGCCAGTTGCGCAATGTGATGGAACGCGTGATGATTTTGGCTCCGCAAGCCCGCTTGTCGTGCATTGAAATGGACATGCTGCCTACTGAGGTTATTGGCAGTGAACCGGACAATGGCCGTGGCACTGCAATGTTAATGGGCGCTTCATTGCGTGAGGCGCGCGAGGCGTTCGAGCGGGAATATCTAAGAGTTCAGATTCGCCGTTTTGCTGGAAATGTCTCTCGGACTGCAACATTCATCGGCATGGAACGCTCGGCGCTTCATCGTAAACTCAAGCTCCTAGGCCTTACCGATGATCGCAGTGACGATCAGCCATAATGTAAGCCAGCAGCGCGATGGATGATCACACGTGATTGCATCACGAATCAAAAATGCTATCCTTCGATACGAGGGCTACGGTCATAACCAGCTCTCAATGCGGTTCGCATCTCACGCCGCCAAAAAGAGGACAAAAAAATGAGCACGAAAGCCAATAACCTCCAAGATATCTTTCTCAATCAACTGCGTCGTTCAAAGACGCCAGTGACCATGTTCCTCGTCAAAGGTGTCAAACTTCAGGGCATCATTACGTGGTTTGATAATTTTTCGGTCCTGCTGCGCCGCGATGGGCAATCGCAATTGGTTTACAAGCACGCCATTTCGACGATCATGCCAGGTCATGGGTTTGACGCGGTTCCCGTCCGCGAAGCATTTGGGGATGGAACAGCCAAATCAAAGTTGCTGCAGGAGGTTTTTCTTTCAGCGGTTCAGCGTTCAGGTCAGTCCGTTACCATGTTTCTGGTAAACGGCGTCATGCTTCAGGGCGAAATCGCTGCTTATGATCTTTTCTGTGTTATGCTCGAGCGCGATCGGGCGGCGCAATTAGTTTATAAACATGCCATTTCTACGGTGCAACCCTCTGGTCCAGTCAACCTTAACGCCACTGATGAAGATGGCGCGGTTATTGAAGATTGAGCTTTTCTGCCGAGCGACAGGATGTTGCACGTGGCGCGCGTACTGCCTTGTGGTTGCCTGACTTGCCCAGCAATGCGGCAAGTACGGCACACGAGCCAGGTTTACGGCGGAATCGCCATGCCCGCCTGGAAGAAGCGCAAGGTTTGGCGCTGGCCATTGGCCTTGATGTGGTAACTCACCAGATCGTCACCATTCGAAAGGTGAGTTCAGCAACACTTTTCGGAAAAGGCCAAGTTGAGGCACTGGCCGCCGACGTGGAGGACAAGGAGGTTGAGCTTGTCATCGTCGATTGCGCATTATCTCCGACTCAGCAGCGTAACCTAGAAACAGCGGTGAAAGCTAAGGTGATCGATCGGACCGCGCTTATTCTAGAAATTTTTGGCGAACGAGCGGCCTCCGCCGAGGGGCGATTGCAGGTCGAACTTGCTCATCTGGATTATCATCAGGGCAGGCTGGTTCGCAGTTGGACCCACTTGGAACGGCAACGGGGCGGTTTCGGATTTCTGGGTGGTCCTGGCGAAACGCAGATCGAGGCTGACCGCCGAATGATCCGTGACCGCATGGGACGTTTGCGTCGCAGTCTTGAGGATGTTCGCCGCACTCGCGCGCTCCATCGCGACCGCCGTAAACGAGCGCCGTGGCCTGTTGTAGCGTTAGTTGGGTATACAAATGCTGGTAAATCGACGCTTTTCAATAGCCTATCTGCCAGTGTGGTATTAGCCGATAATCTGCTCTTCGCGACACTCGATCCCACGATGCGACAAATCCCGGTTGAGGGGTTGGGCAAAGTGATCTTATCAGACACGGTCGGCTTCGTCTCCGATCTTCCAACCCAACTGGTCGCCGCGTTTAGGGCCACTTTAGAAGAAGTCGAAGCTGCCGATATTCTCCTTCACATCCGTGACATCAGCCACCACGATACCGAAGCGCAGCGCAACGACGTTCTGTCCGTGCTCGGCGGTCTTGGTATCGGCCCGCAAGCTGACCTCCAAAACACGCGCCGCAAGGAGGGGAAGCAGCAGCGGCGATCTCCCAAGGATAATCAGCGAGAACCCGAACCAATATTGGCTTCACCGCCGATTATCGAGGTGCACAATAAAATCGATATGCTGGTTGGCGACGCCCACGACCAGGCGATCAACGCCGCAACCAATAACGGCGCAGTTGCCGTGTCTGCGCTTACCAGGGAAGGTATCAGCAGCTTGCTAGCGAGGCTAACCAGCGCGCTGGGCGGTAACGAGGTCGAACGCTATGTCAGCCTGTCGAATGGCGATGGGGCAACGCTGGCATGGCTTCATCGGAATAGCCGTATCATTGCATATGAGAAGGAAGGGGACCACCACTGTCGTTATCGTATCGCTTTGTCAGTTGCCAACAACGCCCGGTTGAGCAAAATATTGGCAGACTAGCTGTTCTAAATTGGCGGTTATCCGCGCTCAGCTCGCTTTGCCTGGTCCCATAATATGTTAAGCGCATCGATCCCCATCTGTGTCCACGGCCGGTCAGCCAGCGCTTCCAGCCGCTGAAAGCGAGCCTCAAAACGGATGTTGGTGTCGCGTAGTGCCGCTTCGGGATCGATACCGTGATGGCGTGCCCAATTGACCACCGAAAATAGCAGATCGCCTATCTCTCCGGCGAGCGCATCGCTTCCCAGTGATGCTTCGCATTCGGCGATTTCCTCGTCGATCTTCGCGCGCGGCCCGGAGGCATCGGGCCAATCGAAACCGACACGTGCTGCGCGCTTCTGGAGCTTTTCGGCACGCAGCAGAGCGGGGAGACCGAGCGCAACACCGGATAGAGCGCCCTGTTGTCCAGAATCGCGGCGTTCCGCAGCCTTCATTGCTTCCCAGGCTACCGTTTGTGTGGTGCTGTCCCGATCGTCTGCTTTTGCATAGACATGCGGATGGCGGGCGATCATCTTTGTGCAGACTGCCGTGACGACATCAGCGAAGGTGAAGGCGTTGCGTTCCTCGGCGAGGCGGCTGTGGTAGACGACTTGCAGCAGCAGGTCGCCGAGTTCTCCCTTGAGATCGGCCATGTCGTTGCGGGCAATGGCATCGGCGACTTCGTAGGCTTCTTCGATGGTGTAAGGCGCGATGCTGGCGAAATCCTGGTCTCGGTCCCAGGGACAGCCGGAAAGCGGATTGCGCAGATCTGCAAGGATCTGGACCAGCGATGCGATGCTGTGTGGGGGGAGGGGTGGAGTTATTTGCATTTCGGTTCAACCGCCTGATTTGCGTTTATGAAAGCGCGATAATATATATTATGTTAAATCTATTCCGGCTTGGGGAGGGGCGTGGGGGTCGTAGGGGTCGTAGGGGCGTGCAGGTTGCGGCGGGTCGTGCGGGTCGTCGCCGGTCGCGGCGGGACTTGGCGGGTTGTGGCGGGTCGCAGGGGTCGCAGGGGTCGCAGGGGTCGTAGGGGCGTGGGGGTCGTGGCGGGTCGTGCGGGTCGTGCGGCACGTGGCGGGTCGTGGCGGGTTGTGCGGGTCGTGGAGTCATGGACGGATTTCCATTTCGCGCCCCGTTACCCGCCATGAGCCCAAGCGGCTGAGCCAGTTCATGCCGAGCAGATTGACCGAGCCCGGAACGTCGGACACCAGCACCGGCAGCGGTTCGACCGTCACACCGCCGACCGTGACCGACGCGAGTTCGGCCGGCCAGCTGTTGATCGGGCCGTTGGCGGTCATGACCACCAGCGGCTGCGAGGTGCGGTCGATCGCGAGGCCAAGCTGCTGTGCTGTCTCGAAATTCAGTGCGGTTGTCGTCGCGCCGCTGTCGATCAGAAATTCGACGGGTTTGCCAGCGACCATGGCATCGACCCAGAAATGGCCGTCGTCGGACTGGCGGATGACGCTGGCGTCGCCGCGCACGGTAGCGGCGCGGCCACCGCCCAGATCGGCGCGGGCGCGGTCCCACACCTGCCCCAGCTCGTCACGGAACAAAACAAGACCATAAATTGCGGTGCCGATGACCGCCCAGGCCAGCACATATTTGACGAACTGCGCGACGGGCATGCGCAGCGCGACAATCGAGCTGACGAGAAGGACGATCGTAACCACGCCCCAGATCAGCGTCGTTCCTTCGAAAGCGTCCATGTCAGAGCAGGACCTCCAGCCCGTCATAGCCCGGCTCGACACCCTGAGGCAGTTCGGCGGCCAATGTCTGATAATCCATCGAACTGTCCATGTGCATCAGCACCGAGCGGCGTGGTGCGACCCGTTCGATCGCTTCGAGCGTGAGCGCGAGATGGGGATGGGTGGGATGCGGACGACGACGCAGCGCATCGACGATGAAAAGGTCCAAACCCCCGAAAAAATGCGTCATTTGCCCGGTAAACTGCTGAAAATCGGTCGCATAGCCCACCGAAATGCCGCCGCAGTTAAAGCGATATCCGGCCGAGGTGATCCCGCCATGCGGCATGTCGACAAAATCGACCCTGATGTCGCCGACGGTCATCGCGCCGGTGAGCGGTCCGCCACCGAGCAGCGCGGGATAGCCGCCATTGCCCTGCCAGGCGTAGCTGAACCGGTTGGTCAGCCGTTTCCAGGTGTCGGGCCGGGCGTGGCAGGCAATGGGTTTGCCATGCGCCAGAAACAGCGGGCGCAGATCGTCGATGCCATGGCAATGATCGGCATGTTCGTGCGTCCAGAACACCGCATCGATGCGCGGGCCGTTTGCGGCAATCAATTGTTCGCGCAGATCGGTCGACGTGTCGACCAGGATGGTCGTCGTGGCGCTTTGCACCAGCAGGGACGCGCGCATGCGGCGGTTTCTGGGTTCGGCTGGATCGCAGCTGCCCCAGTCGACGCCGCCGATGCCGAGACGGGGCACGCCGGACGAGGTGCCGGAACCGAGGAGGCGGATTTTCAGCATGGCATATTCAGCAGGGGGATGGGGTTTGGGGCAAGGCTGCCGGGGTGGGGTTTTGTTGATGCGCGGTTTGTTGATGCGAGATCCGATTTTGCGGCGAGAGCCCCCCCGACCCCTTCGGGGCCACCCCCCCATCGCAAGTCGATGGGGGGGATTGGGCGAACGGACCCGACCCCTTCGGGGCCACGCCATCATCGCAAGTCGATGGGGGGGATTGGGCGGATGAAACCGCGCTGCGAGGGGCTGCCCCGTCATTGTACGTCGATGGGGGGGATTGGGCGGATGGGGCTGCGCTTTGGGGGGTTGCTTTGGTGAACAGGCGGTAGAAATTGTTCGAGGTGTTTTGCGCCAATTCTTCCAGTGGTTCTTGGCGCAGATCGGCGAGGAAGCGGGCAGTGTCGGTGACGAAGGCGGGTTCGCAGGTTTTGCCGCGATTGGGGACAGGCGCGAGGAAGGGGGCGTCGGTTTCGATGAGCAGGCGGTCTGCGGGTACGGTGATCGCCGATGCCTGGAGATCGCGCGCGTTCTTGAAGGTAACGATGCCGGAGAGCGAGATGTAGAGGCCAAGCGCCAGCGCGCGCTCCGCAAAATCCTGGCTGGCGGTGAAGCAGTGGATGACGCCGGTATAGGCCCCCCTGCCCATTTCTTCGGTCATGATGGCCAGCGTGTCGGCCTCCGCATCGCGGGTGTGGACGATGATCGGCAGGCCGGTGGCGCGCGCGGCGGCAATATGGCTGCGAAAGCTGGTGCGTTGGCGTTCGCGGTCCGATTTGTCGTAATAATAATCGAGGCCGGTTTCGCCGATGGCGATCACCTTTGCATCGGCCGAGGCAGCGATGAGGCGTGCCGTGTCGATTTCTGCGTGGCCGTCGGCCTCATGCGGATGGATGCCGATGCTGGCCCAGATGCCGGCATGACGGTGCGCGGTGCCGACCACGGCATCCCATTCGGCCACCCGGGTCGAGATGTTGAGCATGGCATCGACGCCCGCCGCCCTGGCACGCGCGATGACGGCATCCTGATCCTCAACAAGGCCGGCGTAGTTCAGATGGCAATGGCTGTCGACGACCATCAGGCGGCTGCCATTTCGAGCCGGGGGAAGACGCCCGCCGGAGCGGGGAGTTGTGTCCCGGCCATAATAGGCGCGGCCAAGGCATTGAAATCGCGCTTGTCCTGCCCCTGGGCCAAAAGATCGAGCATTTTTGCCGATCCCGAGGGGATGGCCCAGCCAGTCATGATCGCCAGCCGCCGCACGGCTTCGGCGGTGGTGTAAAGCACGGTGTCGGCGCGCGCTGGATCGGTCTTGCGCAGCGCCCATGGCGCACATTCTGCGAAATAATTGTTCGCCGCGCTCATCGCCGACCAGATATGTTCGAGCGCGGCACCGATGTTGAGCCGGTCCATGGCAGCCACCGCCGCAGCCTGCGCCGCATCGATGGTCGCCAGCAGCGTGGCATCGGCAGGGTCTGCGGCGGCGGGTTGCGGCACCCTGCCCTCGCAGTTTTTGGCGATCATCGACAGGCTGCGCTGGGCCAGATTGCCGAAATTATTGGCCAGATCCGCATTGCAGCGGGTGACGATCGCATCCTCGCTATAGCTGCCATCGCTGCCGAAGCTGACTTCGCGGAGCAGGAAATAGCGCAGTTGATCGACCCCGAAGACCGATGCCAGTTCGACGGGATCGACGACATTGCCGAGCGATTTCGACATTTTCTCGCCCTTGTGCAGCAGGAAGCCGTGGCCGAACACCGTTCCGGGCAGCGGCAGCCCCGCGCTGAGCAGGAAGGCGGGCCAGTAGACGGTGTGGAAACGGACGATATCCTTGCCGATCAGCTGCAGATCGGCGGGCCAGTAGCGCGCCATATCGCCGCCGAGATCGGGATAGCCGAGCCCCGAGATGTAGCAGGTCAGCGCGTCGAGCCAGACATACATGACATGCTGGCGGTCGCCAGCGGACATGGCAAGATCCGGACTGTCGGGCACCCGAACCCCCCAATCGAAGCTGGTGCGCGATACCGACAGATCGTTGAGCCCGCCTTCGATGAAGCGCAGCACTTCGTTGCGGCGGCTTTCGGGCTGAATGAAATCGGGGTTGGCGGCGATATGGTCGAGCAAGGGCTGCTGATATTTGGACAGGCGGAAAAACCAGCTTTCCTCGACCGTCCATTCGACCGGCGTTCCCTGGGGCGAGCGGCGATCATCGCCCTCCCCCACCAGTTCCTTTTCGTCATAATAGGCTTCGTCGCGGACCGAATACCAGCCGGTGTAGCGATCGAGATAGAGATCGTCATTGGCCGCCATCGCCCGCCAGATCGCCTGACTGGCAGCGTGGTGGCCGGGTTCGGTCGTCCTGATGAACCGATCATAGCTGATGTCGAGAATATCGCACATCTGATGGAAATAGCCGGACATTTCATCAGCGAGAGCGCGCGGTTCGACGCCCAGTTCGCGCGCCTTTTGCGCCATTTTGAGACCATGTTCGTCGGTGCCAGTCTGGAAACGGACATCGCGGCCCGACAGGCGCTGAAAGCGGGCGATGGCATCGGCGGCAATCGCTTCATAGGCGTGGCCGATATGCGGACGGCCGTTGGGATAGCTGATCGCCGTGGTGATATAATAAGGGGTCGTCATGCGCCGGGCTGTAACGCGGTGTCGGCGAATTGCCTAGCGTTTCGCTGGCGCGGCGAGCGCGTTGCCGATGGCGACAGAGACGCTGGCGGCGTCCTCCGACCAGGCGACCGCAGTGCTGGCGATGGCCAGCAGCCGGTCGCGGGTGGCGAGCGCATCGCCGAGCGCGGCGGCCGGGCTGGCGAGGACGCGGGCGGTGGCGAGCGCGACGGCCTGAGCCAGCATCCCTTCGAACCGCTGTTTTTCCGCGACACCGGAGAGCATTTTTGCCAGCTGGCCCCTGCCCTGATTGGCGGGATCGCCAGTGCTGGCGATGCTTTCCAGCAAGGCTGCGACGTCCCCGACGCCGCGCCGCGCATGGCCGAGCGCGCGACCGGGCGAGCCGCGACCGATGGCCACCAGCGCATCGAGCGTGGCGCGATCCGCATCCGGCAGATCGCGCGCGAGCAGTGTCGCCATATCCGCGTCGGCGAGCGGTGCGAAGGGCAGCAGGCGGCAGCGCGAGCGGATGGTGGGGAGCAAGCGTCCCGGATTATGGCTGACGAGGAAGAAGATCGTGTTGTCGGGTGGTTCCTCGATGGTCTTGAGCAAAGCGTTGGCTGCGCCGCGTTCGAGATCGTCGATGCTGTCGATGACCACGGTGCGATAGCGGGCGATGGCGGGTCTGGTCCGCATCTTGCCGATAAGATCGCGTACCTGATCGACGGTGATGTTGCGGGCGAGATCGCTTTCGCCAGGCGCCCCGGTATCGCGCCTGCTTTTGGGCGGATCGCGTTTGACCCAGAGAAATTCGGGATGCGCGCCGCTCGCCACCAGATGGCTGGCCGGATGATCGGCGGCGACATCGAACGCGCTGCCGTGATTGCCATCGGCGAGCAGGAACAATGCGGCACGGCGGGCAAAGGCGGCCTTGCCGATGCCCTTTGCCCCGCTGAGCAGCCAGGCGTGCGGGATGCGGCCGCTGCGATGCGCGTCGATGAGGGCATCGCGCTGACCATCATGACCGATCCATCCGCTCATGGCATGAGGTCCGCGAGTTCGGCGAGCAGACGCACGGTGACCTGTTCGGGCGGGCCGGACGCATCGATGGTACGGACGCGGGCCGGATCGGCCGCGGCGATGGCGGCAAAGGCGCTGGCGACGCGCTGGTGGAATGCATCGGGCCGATCCTCGAACCGGTCGGGCCGATCGAGCTGGCGCAGCGTGCGGCGGCGGGCAGTGGCCGCGCTGTCGACCGACAGCAGCAATGTCCGGTCCGGCATCAGGCCGCCGCTGCCGATGGCATGCAGCGCGAGAATGTCGGCATCGGCCAGATCGCCGGCGCCGCCCTGATAGGCGCGCGAGGAATCGACGAAGCGATCGCACAGCACCCATTGTCCCGCAGCGAGCGCAGGGGCGATGACATGGTCGATATGGTCCGAGCGGGCGGCGGCGAACAGCAAAGCTTCTGCGCGCGGTCCGAACGCTTCGGCGCTGCCATGCAGCAGGAGCGAGCGGATTGCCTCTGCGCCCGGGCTGCCGCCGGGTTCGCGGGTGGTGACGACGGCAAGGCCGAGCGATTCGAGCGCGCTGGCGAGAGCGTGGATCTGGGTCGATTTGCCGACCGCCTCGCCGCCTTCGAGCGTGATGAAGCGGCCGCGTGGTGGGCCGATCATCGTTCGCGCTGGACGACCGCGCCGGGCTGACCGAGGCTGCGCGCGCGGGCGATGGCGGCCTGCGCTTCGGCAGCGGTGGCGAACGGGCCATAGCGGACGCGGTGGATGGCGCCGGCGCTGACCACCGTTGCGCCGAGCCTGCGGGCCAGAGCATCGGCACGGGCGCGGGTGGAGAAGGCGGCGACCTGGACGATGTAGCCGCCAGCGCCAGCCGGTGCGGCGGGTGCGGCGGCGGGTGCGGGAGTGACGGGGGATGCAGGAGTGACGGGGGATGCGGCTGGCGGTGGGGGTGTTGGTAGCGGCGTGGTCGTTGCGCGGGCACTGGCGGGGACCGGGAGCCGAGCGGCGCGTTCACGCAGGATTTCGAGCAGCGAATCCGGTGTATCGATGCGCGCCGCCACAGGCTGGCCAGCACGCAGCGCTGCGCGTTCGGTTTCTACGGGGTTGGTGCGGCGGATGCGGACCGGGACCATGCCGAGTTCGGTGATGCCGAGCTGTTCGGCGGCACCGGTGGACAGATCGATGGTGCGGGCAGGATCGGCGGGGCCGCGATCGTTGATGCGCACGAGGATGGTGCGCCCGGTATCGAGCCGTGTCACCTCGACATAGCTGGGCAGCGGCAAGGTGCGATGCGCGGCGCTGATCGCTGCCGGATCGAAGGGTTCGCCGCTGGCGGTGGGCCGGCCGGCGAGTTCTGCGCCATACCAGCTGGCATAGCCGGCTTCGTCATAATCGACCTGATCGAGCGGGGTGTAGGTGCGCCCGGCGATGGTGTAGGGCGCGCCGGTGCGGGCCGGACCGTCGCCAGGAAGGACCGCGGCGGGCGGGGTGGCGGACGGGGCGGACGGGGTGTCCCCCGGCGACGAGCATGACGCGAGAGCGAGCAGGGCCATCGCGGAGGCAATCCGCATCAATGGCGGCTTATCCTGTGATTTCATCTGCCAACAATCCTACCGACAGCCCGTAGAAGTTCGAGCAATTATAATCGAGGATCGCCCGATAGCTGCCGCTGAGTAAATAAGCGGTGTTGCCCTGGCCATCGGGCTCGATCAGGCTGAGCAACTGATCGTCGGCAGGCATGCGGCCGCCACGGATGCTGACACCCCGCGCGCGCCATTCGGTGGCGGTGAGAAAGCGGCTGTGGCGCTGAAACACGCGGGCGCAGCGCGGCGAGGCGCTGCGGGTGGCGAGTTGCGCCCGATCGAGGCTGGCCGGGACCGTGGCGGCAAAGCCCCAATGTTCACCGCGTTTGTAGCCGGACACTTGCAGATAATGGGCGATCGAGGCGAGCGCATCGGCCTGATTGTTCCAGATGGCGGCGACACCATCGCCATCGCCGTCGCGGGCGAGGCGCAGATAAACGGTCGGCAGGAATTGCGGATGGCCGAACGCACCGGCCCAGCTGCCGATCAGCGCCTCACGCGGGGCACCCTGTTCGACCATTTTGAGCGCGGCGAGAAACTCCGCTTCGAACAGGCTGCGGCGGCGACCATCATAAGCCAGCGTCGCGAGCGAGCGCAGCAGATCGAAATCGCCAGTGATCCGGCCATAATTGGTTTCATGCCCATAAATGCCCAGCACGATCCCGGCGGGAACCCCGCTGGCGCGCTCTATCTGGGCGAGATGGTCGCGTTCCCGGGCATAGACCGCCCTGCCGCCGGCAATCCGTGCGGCATCGACGTGACGGGCGCGGTAAGGAGCGAAAGGTGCGATCGGCGCAGCGGGATTGACGCGGATCTCATCGAGCTGGTTGCGGTCGAGCTGGACGACGCGGGGATTGAAGCTGAGGGTCGGCACCACCCGGTCGAACGTCGCGCGGCTGATCCCTATCGCTTCGGCCTGTGGGCGCAGGCTGGCGAGATAGGCATCGAAGCTTTGTATGGCGCCCGAAGGCGGTGGTGCAGATTGCGCGACGGCGACGCTGCCGGTGACAGCGATGCCCATCAAGGCGATGGCAAGGATGCGGGCGAGGCGGGCGGGTAAAGCATGCATTGCATGATAGTGCCAGCATCGCAGGCAATGGGGAAGAGGCGAAGGCAACGCGCCGCAAACTTGTCGCTTTGCATCGACGACCAGTCGCCGCTATGCGACGGATCGCCGGTGGCACCCGTAGAGGGTGCGCGCGGACAGGTGGCCGAGTGGTTTAAGGCAGCGGTCTTGAAAACCGCCGAGGGTGGAAGCCCTCCGTGGGTTCGAATCCCACCCTGTCCGCCAGAATATGCGGCTTTCCGCAGGAGCAACCACCATGTTGGGACACGACATGCGGTGCGGATGACCGCCGACCGCCAATGCACCGGCGCGCTAT
This sequence comes from Sphingomonas sp., assembly GCA_031397785.1. Lineage (GTDB taxonomy): Bacteria > Pseudomonadota > Alphaproteobacteria > Sphingomonadales > Sphingomonadaceae > Sphingopyxis. The sequence continues at coordinate 39,341 of JANNMK010000209.1, forward strand.
GACAAGCGCCCCCTTGCCACTCTGCCCTCCCTGCCGCTACACCCGACGCCGTGACGCAGGGTTTCCCGTAACAGGGAACTAAGAGGGAAGCCGGTTTATATCCGGCGCTGCCCCCGCAACTGTGACCGGCGAGCGGATATGCACGACGTGCCACTGGGGTGACGGGCTGGAGACAGCGCGGAACCCTGGGAAGGCCAGCATAGTCGCGGTGACCCGGCAAGCCAGGAGACCTGCCTTGCGTTGCCGTTAGTTCGTCCGGGCGGGGTGCACCGATGCGAGCGGGATTCGTCCTGCATAGCGGCTGTTTGTGGCGCTATGTAAGGATGAATATGTATGAAAATCAGTTGGTTGGCGGCAGGGTTTGCCGCGGTGTCGTCGTGCGTCGGCGCGCCTGTTCTGGCGCAGGACAGCGGCGGCACGAACGCGGACGGGCGTGGCGACGAGCGTGAAGTCGCCCGCGCAATAAGCGCTACGGACGAGGGCGGAGATATTGTTGTTACCGCGAGCGGTTTTGCCCAGCCGCGAATCGAGACCGGACAGGCGATCAGCGTGATCGACCGCGAGCGGATCGAGCAACTGCAGGCTGTGTCGATCGGCGATGCATTGCAGCTGCTGCCCGGCGTGAGGATCGTCAAGAGAGGCCCGGTCGGGAGCCAGACCAGCGCATTCCTGCGTGGTGGCAACAGTTCGCAGACCCTGGTCCTGATCGACGGCGTGCGGGTGAACGATCCGTCCAGTCCCAATGGTGCGTTTGATTTCGGCGCGCTGCTGGCCGGGAATATCGGCAGGGTCGAAGTGCTGCGCGGTCCCAATTCGGTGATCTGGGGCAGTCAGGCGATCGGCGGCGTGGTGAATGTCACATCGCTGGCACCCACCAGCGCGTTCGAGGTGCGGGCCAATGCCGAATATGGCTATGCCGACACAGGGCGTTCGACCGTCAATATATCGGGCACGAGCGGAATGTTCGAAGGCAGCGTGGGGGGCGGATATTTCCGCAGCGACGGGATCAGCGCGCTGACCGGCGGCAGCGAGCGCGACGGTTATCGCAATGCATCCGCCAATGGCCGCCTGAAAATACGGTTGAGCGATGCGGTCGGGCTAGACTTCAGGGGATATTATTCCGACGGGCGCATCGAATATGACTCGCCTTTCGGCGCCGGAGCGGATGCGCTGCCGGTGTCGGACAACCGCCAGTTCGTCGGCTATGTCGGCGCAACGGTCGATCTGGCGGGCGGGCGATGGCGCAATCGGGTAAGCTATGCGCGCACCGACATCGACCGGACGGGCAAGGATCCGGTGGTGTTCAGTTTCAACAATTTCGATGTGCGCGGCACAATCGACCGGTTCGAATATCATGGCGCGGTTGATCTGATCAACGCGCTGACCATCATATATGGCGCGGAGCATGAGCGGATTTTCGCGACGACATCGTTCGAAGGCGCGCCAGCCGATGTGGCACGCGACCGGGTAACGAGCGGATTTGCGCAAGCCGTGCTGCGGCCGCTGACCGGGCTGACGCTGACCGGTGGGGTGCGGCATGACGACTATAGCGATTATGGCGGGCAGACGACATTGGGCGGTAATGCCGCCTTTACCCCCAATGACGGGGCGACGGTGCTGCGCGCGACCTATGGCGAGGGATTTCGTGCGCCGACCTTGTCCGAGGGGCAGCCGCCGTTCGGCAACCCGGCGCTGAGGCCGGAAACCGCGCGCAATGTGGACATCGGTATCGAGCAGAGCGCGATCGATGGGCGGGTGCGCGCCAGCGTAACCTGGTTCAGCCGACGCAGTAACGACCTGATTGCCTTTTCATTTGCGACATTCCAGTCCGAGAACATCGACCGGGTGCGCAGCGAGGGCGCCGAAGTGGCGCTGGCGGTGCGACCGGTTGCCACTCTCGACATTCAGGCGAGCTATACGCTGACCGACGCGATCAACCGTTCGGCGGGCGCAAATTTCGGCAATCGGCTGGCGTTGCGGCCGCGCGATATCGCCAATGTGACGATCGACTGGCAATTGCCGTGGGGCGCGGCATTCGGCGCGACGGTGCAGATGGTCGGCGACAGCTTTGATGATGCGGCCAATAATGTGCGGATCGATGGTCATGCGCTGGTCGCTATGCGGGCGAGCTATGCGCTGAGCGATATGGTCGAGCTTTACGGCCGCGTTGAAAACCTGTTCGATGCGCAATATCGGGTGGTCGCGGGCTATGGCACCTATGGCCGCAACGCCACCGTCGGCGTGCGGGGGCGCTTCTGATGCACCGGCGGGCGATGCCGGCTGTGCTGGCGGCCTATGCAACGGCCGCCTGCACGCCCGCGCCGCCCGCCAGCGTCAGCCATGGCGGCGGGGATCGCATCGTCAGTATCGATTATTGCGCCGACCAGATGCTGCTGGGGCTGGTGGAGCGCGAGCGGATCGTGGCGGTATCGGTCGATGCGGCGGGCGACCCGCTGTTCGCGGGCCCGCGCGCCCAAGGACTGCCAAGAGTGCGGGCCGAGATCGAACGGATCATGGCACTGCGCCCGACGCTGGTCGTGCGCAGCTATGGCGGTGGTCCGAGACTATCGGCGATGCTGCAGCGCGCCGGGGTGCCGGTGCTCACCCTGCCCTATGCCGATGACATCGCATCGGTGCGTGCAGGCGTGCTGGCCGCCGGAGAGGTTCTGGATGCGCGGGACAAGGCGCAGCAGCGGGTAGCGGTGTTCGACCGGGCGATCGAGGCGGCACAGCCGACGCGCGCCGGGACGGCGAGCGCGCTGTATATGACGCCGGGCGATGTCACCACCGGGCCGGGCGGGCTGATCGCCGATCTGTTGGGCAAGGCGGGGTATCAGCCCTATGAAACACGCAGCGGCTGGCACCGGCTGCCGGTCGAGCGGATGATGCGCGAGACGCCCGACCTGGTCGTGCGCGCGTTCTTCGAGAGCGGCAGCCATCAGCAGGATCGCTGGTCTTCGGCGGGGCATGCGGCGTTGGCCGGGCGTCTGCACGGGGTGGCGAGCGTGACGGTGCCGGGCAGCACGCTGGCCTGCGGCAATTGGCTGGCGGGCGATGCGCTGAACGCGATTGCCGGAGCGCGGCGGTGACAGGCGGGCGGCTGACCATCGGCCTGCTGGTGCTGCTGACAGCGGTTATTCTGACAGCGGTGGCAACCGGCCCGTTGCCGATTACCCTGGCCGAAATGATCGCGGCGGTGCGCGGTGCCGATCCGGCGGTGGCAACAATATTGGTCGAGATACGCCTGCCGCGCACTTTGTCTGCAGCGATCGCCGGCATTGCGCTGGGGGCGAGCGGGGCGGCGATGCAGGGGCTGCTGCGCAATCCGCTCGCCGAGCCGGGCGTGATGGGGGTGAGTGCGAGCGCCGCGACCGCGGCGACGGCGGCCATCTATTTCGGGCTGGCAAGCATCTGGCCTTGGGTGGTGCCGATAGCGTCACTGAGCGGGGCGCTGGCCGCGACCGCCCTGATCGCCGGGGCCAGTTTCCGTTTGCGCGGGGTGGCGAGCCTTATTTTGCTGGGAGTGGCGATTTCGGCGCTGGCCGGCGCGGTGATGGCCCTGTTCGTCAATCTGGCGCCCAATCCGTTTTCGCTGTCGGACCTGATCAACTGGACCGCGGGATCGGTCGCCAATCGCGACTGGGGCGATATCGGCCTGTCGTTGCCGTTTGTCGCCGCCGGGTTGCTGGTGCTGCGGCTGGCTGCGCCGGGACTGAGCGCGATGGCGCTGGGCGAGGAGACAGCGCATGGGCTGGGGGTCGATCTGGCGCGGCACAGGCTGATGGTGATCGTCGGCACCGGCCTTGCGACTGGCGGTGCTGTGGCGTTAGCCGGGATGATCGGCTTTGTCGGGCTGATCGCGCCGCATATGGTGCGCGCCGCCACGCGCCACGATGCGGGGATGGCGCTGGTTCCCGCAGCGCTGGCCGGCGGCTGTCTGCTGACCGTCGGCGATATTGCCATCCGGCTGTTTCCTTGGGGCAATGAGCTGCATCTGGGCACTCTGGCGGCGCTGATCGGTGCGCCATTGTTTGCGCTGATTGCGCTGCGTCAGGGGAGCGTGCGGCATGGCTGAACTGATCGTTTCGGGCGTTAGCGTGACAATCGGCGCGGCGTCTCTGGTCGAGGATGCCAGCCTGCGCCTGGGCAGTGGCGAGCTGGTGGCGGTGATCGGCGAAAATGGTGCCGGCAAATCGAGCCTGCTGCGCGCGATCATCGGCTATCAGCGCGGGACGATCGGCACGGCGACTGTCGATGGGCGCGGCATCGATGCAATGACGGCGACGCAGCGCGCGCGGGCAATCGGCTGGTTGCCGCAATCAGTGCCGCTGGCGTGGCCGATCCGGGTGCGCGATGCGGTGGCGCTGGGGCGATTTGCCTATGGCGGCTTGCCGGGGCGGCTATCGCGCGAGGACGATGCCATCGTCGAGCAGGCACTGGCCGATTGCGATCTGCTGGCGCTGGCTGAACGCAGCACGGCGACACTGTCCGGCGGGGAAGTGGCACGGGTCCATCTGGCGCGGTGCATAGCGACGCAGGCGCAACTGCTGCTCGCCGACGAGCCGGTGGCGGCACTCGACCCGCGCCACCGGATAGAGGTGATGACAATGTTGCGGGCGATGACCCGGGACGGGGCGGGCGCGCTGGTCGTGTTGCACGACCTTGGCCTGGCAGCGCGATTTGCCGACCGGATCGTGGCGATGAAAGGAGGGAGGATCGTTGCCGAGGGCACGGTGGCGCAGATGATCGCACCGGAAATGCTCCGGGGACTATTCGATGTCGATTTTGCCGTGGGCTATGAGCAAGGCTGGCCTAACCCGGTTGCTTTGGGGCAGTGGCCGGCCGTCTCAGCCCCGGGCTGCTGAAGGTCCGGCGGCCTAGCCGGGGCCGCCGAACAGATTGATGTCCTGGGCGGTGACCCAGCCGCCGACATAGTTGGCATAATAAAGTGCAAACAAGGTGGCGGCGACGAGGCTGACCTGTGCAGCGACCCGCGCCATGTGAAATTGGGCAGGTGCGCTGTCGGCCTGGCCCGGAACCATGGCATTATCATCCCCTGTCCGGCGCGCGTGGAACGGCAGCACGAGGAACAGGCAGAAGAACCAGATGATGAAATAGATGGCGAGCGCCGAGGTCCACTGCATCGCAATTATCGTTCGAATAGCAGGACATCGACCAGCGGCTTTTTGCCGGTCCAGTCGGTGGTGGTACGGCGCACCGCGAGCCGGATGGCTTCGCGGCGCTTGTCCGCATCGGCATGGCGTTCATTTGCCGCCTTGGCAGCGGCAGTGCTGGCTTCGGCGATGAATTTGGCCAGATCGCCGGACTCGATCGGCAAGCCGCGCGGCACGACATCGGCGTCCTTGCCATGCACGGCGACGACGACATGGCCGGTCTGGCTGAGACGGCGGCGTTCGTTGATCGAACCGCCTTCGGCAGCGACAATCATATCGCCATCGAGGATGAGGCGGCCCGACTGCACCGACTGGAGGATCTTGGGCTCGCCGGGTGCGAGCCGGACCAGCTGGCCGTTCTGCTGGACCAGAGCGTTGGGGATGCCGCATTCGCGCCCGAAGCGGGCCTGTTCGAGCATGTGGCGCATTTCGCCATGAACCGGCACGAGCAGGTTGGGGCGGACCCAATCGTACATGGCGGCGAGTTCCGGACGCCCGGGGTGCCCGGAGACGTGGATATGCGCCTGTTTTTCGGTCACGGTTTCGATGCCGCGTTCGGCAAGCTTGTTCATGATGCGGCCGATGGCGATCTCATTGCCTGGAATCTGTTTCGAACTGTAAATCACGCGGTCGCCCGCATCGAGCTTGATCGGGTGCCCGCCTTCAGCAATGCGCGCCAGGGCGGCGCGCGGTTCGCCCTGCCCGCCGGTTGCGATGATCATCACTTTATTTCGGGGAAGCCGCATGGCCGTGTCCCAATCGATCAGCGTCGGCATGGACTTAAGATAGCCGCAGCTTTGCGCGACTTCGATGATGCGATCGAGGCTGCGACCGGCGACGCATAATTCGCGCCCGGTAGCGCGGGCGACTTCGCCGAGCGTGTGCAGGCGGCCGGCATTGCTGGCGAAGGTGGTGACGACGACACGGCCCTTCGCCTCTCCCACAACCTGCATCAGCCCGTCACGAACGCTGCCTTCGCTGC
>JANNMK010000186.1:0-9278 GCA_031397785.1 Sphingomonas sp.
GGATGACCGAGGCGCTGCCGCTGACCGTCACCGCACTGCTGCCGTTCCTCGCGGTGCCGATGTTCGGCATCATGAGCGCCAGCGAGATCGCCAAGGAATATTATTCGCCGATTTTGTTTCTGATATTGGGCGGGGCGTTTCTGGCGCTTGCCATCGAACGGGTCGGGCTGCACCGGCGGCTGGCGCTGGCGCTGCTGGCGCGGTCGGGCGAGACGGCGTGGGGCCTGCTGTTCGCCTTCATGGCCTCGACCGCGATCCTGTCGATGGTCATCTCCAACACCTCGACCGCGCTGATCATGGTGCCGATTGCGATTGCGGTACTGGCTGCGGCGAACACGGCGGAGGGCGAGACCGGCGGCATGGCGGGCGCGCTGATGATGGGCATCGCCTTTTGCGCGTCGATCGGCGGGCTCGGAACCATCGTGGGATCGCCGACCAACGCGATTTCGGTGGGGCTCATCGAAAAGGCGCTGGGGGTAGAGATCGGCTTTGCGCTGTGGTCGGCCTATGGCGTGCCGCTGGTGCTGCTCGGCACCGGGCTGGCCTTCGCCATTCTGATCCGGGTCCAGAAACTTCCGAAATTCGGTTTTGATGTCGCCGCCGCGCGCGGCTCGATTGGCGAAGCGGGGCCATGGAGCAGCGCGGAAAAACGGCTGGTGCCGCTGTTCGCTCTTGTGTTCCTCGCCTGGGTGACCCAGCCGCTCGTCGAACCCTATATGCCCGCCGGCGGCCTGACCGACGGGACCATCGCGGTTGCAGGCGCGTTGTTCCTGTTCATCCTGCCCGATGGCAGCGGACGGCCGCTGCTCCTGTGGAAAGAGGCGGACCGCGCGCCATGGGGCGTCATCATGATGTTCGGCGGCGGCCTTGCGCTCGCTGCTGCAATCACTGCATCGGGGCTGGCCGCGTGGCTGGGGGAAGCGCTGGAGCCGTTGCGCACCGTGCATCCCGTCGTCATCGCGCTGGCGCTGTGCGCGCTCGTGGTCCTCATCACCGAATTTGCCTCCAATGTCGCGACCGCCAGCGGGGTGATGCCGGTGGTCGCGGCGCTGATCGGCGCGACTGGCGTCGATCCGCTGCTGCTCGCCATGCCGGCGGCGATGGCGGCGAGCTGGGGCTTCATGCTGCCATCGGGCACCGGCCCCAATGCTATCGCCTGGGCCAGCGGCCATATCGCCTTGCCGCGCATGCTGACCGCTGGTTTCCTGCTCGACGTTGCGGGCATACCGATGATCGTCGGGGTGGCGTGGTGCGTGTCGCAAGTGGTTTGAAGCGGTTTCATTTGTAACCGGATGGGGCTAGGCCCATTCCACCGAGATTTTGCGAAAGACCGACCCATGACCGATGCCATCCTTCCGCCTGCCACGCCGCGCCGCAAGCCAAAGCCTTCGGTTGAGATGATCGGCAATCGCCGGCTCAATCCCTCGACGCTGATGATGGGGTTCGGTTTCGATCCGGTGCTGTCCGAAGGCTCGCTCAAGCAGCCGATTTTTCTCACCTCGACCTTCGCCTTTGAAAGTGCAGAGGCGGGCAAACGTCATTTCGAGGGGATCACCGGCAAGCGCCCGGGCGGAGCCGAAGGGCTCGTCTATTCGCGCTTCAACGGTCCCAACCAGGAAATTCTCGAGGATCGCCTGTCGATCTGGGACGAAGCGGAAGATGCGCTGGTCTTCTCCAGTGGCATGTCGGCCATCGCAACGCTGTTTCTCGCGCACGTCGGCCAGAATGACGTGATCGTCCATTCGGGGCCGCTCTATGCAGCGACCGAAACCATGATCGCGCGCATCCTGTCGCGCTTTGGCGTCGGCTATGTCGATTATCCCGCCGAAGCAGGCCGCGCCGAGATCGACGCCGCGCTGGCGCGCGCCAAACAACTGGCAGCGACCAAGGGCGGGCGGGTGGCCATGGTCTATCTCGAAAGCCCGGCCAACCCGACCAACGCGCTGTGCGATGTCGAGGCGACGCGCGCTGCTATTGATGCCGCTTTTCCCGCCGACACGCATCCGCCGATCGCCATCGACAACACCTTTCTTGGCCCGCTGTGGAGCAAGCCCTTGCGCCAGGGCGCGGACATCGTCGTCTACAGCCTCACCAAATATGCCGGCGGGCACAGCGATCTCGTCGCTGGCGGGGTGCTCGGCTCGAAACGCTGGCTCGATCCGGTGCGCGCCATGCGCAACATCATCGGTACCATCTGCGATCCCAATACCGCATGGATGCTGTCGCGCAGCCTCGAAACCCTCGAACTGCGCATGACCCGCGCCGGCGAAAATGCCGAAACCGTCTGCGCCTTCCTGCGCGATCATCCCAAGGTCGATAGCGTCGGCTATCTCGGATTTTTGCCGCAAGGTTCGCAGCGCGATATTTTCGAACGCCATTGCACCGGTGCCGGCTCCACCTTTTCGCTGTTCATCAAAGGCGGCGAGGCAGAGGCGTTCCGTTTCCTCGACGCCTTGCGTATCGCCAAGCTGGCGGTCAGCCTGGGTGGCACCGAAACATTGGCCAGCGCGCCCGCCGCAATGACCCATCTGTCGGTGCCCGACGCGCGCAAGATCGCGATGGGCATCACCCCCAACCTCGTGCGTATTTCGATCGGCATCGAGGATCCCGATGACCTGATCGCCGATTTTGCGCAGTCGCTGGATGCGGTTTGAGCGATGGGGTTTGGCGACTGCTCGAAGCCATATCGGCACGGTTCGTCGCAGCTTTCCTTGCACATCCGTAACCTAAAAGCGCTTGCGGGCGGCAGATTTCCTGCGCATCACCCTCGCTGATGGGCTTAGCTGCAGAATATCAGTTCGACGGGGATGGCCCTGGTGCCGCGCTCCGTCTTTCGGGGCGGCTCACGCTCGCACGCATCGGCGACATGTATGACGATCTGCAGGCGGCACTTGCGGCGCATGGTCCGGTCGCGACCATCGATCTGGCCGGGGTCGAACGGATCGATACCGTGGGTGCGTGGATGGTCGAACGGCTGGTGCAGTCGACCGGCGGCCAGGTGACCGGCGCAAGCCCCGAAGCAACCACCTTGATAGAGGCTGTCTCGCAGGCCGACCAACCGGTGCAGATGCGCCCCCACATCTCGTCGCCGTTGCGCCGCATCGCCGAAACCGTCGGCGGGTCTGCCCGCAAAATCCTCGGCGAATTCGTCCAGCTGATCGCCTTTATCGGTGAAGCCATGATCGCAGCGCTGGCGCTGGCGCGGCATCCGCGCCGCATCCGCTGGATGGCAGTCAGCACCGGTATCGAACAGATCGGCATCAATGCGCTCGTCATCGTCGGGCTGATGTGTTTCCTGATCGGTATCGTCATCGCCCAGCAAGGTGCGGTCCAGCTCGAACAATTCGGGCTGGAGGTGTTTACCGTCAATCTCGTTGGGCGCTCGTCGATCCGCGAACTCGGCCTGCTGATGACCGCGATCATGGTCGCCGGGCGCTCCGGATCGGCCTTTGCCGCGCAGATCGGCACGATGAAACTGACCGAGGAAGTCGATGCGATGCGCACCATCGGGGTATCGCCGATGGAGGCGCTGACCCTGCCGCGGGTGCTGGCGACAACATTGCTGATGCCGCTGCTCGGCTTTTACGCATCGATTTGCGCGATCATCGGCGGCGGCCTCTACTGCTGGACCAGCCTCGAAATCCCGCCGCTCACTTATGTGCAGTTGCTGCACAGCATCGTGCCGATGACCGATCTTTGGGCCATGCTTATCAAGGCGCCGGTGTTCGGGGCAATCGTCGCGATCACCGGCTGCTACCACGGCATGCAGGTCAAGGCGAATGCCGAAGAAGTGGGCCTGAGGACAACCGCAGCTGTGGTGCAGGGCATATTCCTGGTGATCGTGCTCGACGCGTTTTTTGCCGTGTTTTTCTCGTCGCTGGGGTGGAACTGATGGTCGACGAACATCTTGCCCCCGCTGGGGACGGCCCGGTCGATGACTATGATTCGCCGGCGCCGTCGCTCGACGACTGGGATGACGATCTGGCGATTTCGGTGCGCGGTCTGCGCAACGTATTCGGTGAACAGGTCGTCCACGACAAACTCGATCTCGATGTCCGGCGCGGCGAAATCCTTGGCGTCGTCGGCGGCTCGGGCACCGGAAAATCGGTGCTGATGCGCTCGATCTTTGGTCTCCAGGCACCCGAAGCCGGCGAAATCCGGGTGTTTGGGCAGGAAGCGACCGGGCTCGCCGAAACCGGCAAGCTGCGCGACGTCCGCCGCCGCTGGGGTGTGTTGTTCCAGGGCGGTGCATTATTCTCGACGCTCACCGTGGCCGAAAATGTCCAGGTGCCGATCCGCGAATATTATCCCCAATATAGCAAGGCGCTGCTCGACGATATTGCTGGCTACAAGGTGGTGCTGGCCGGGCTGCCCGCCGATGCCGGCCCCAAATATCCTGCCGAACTGTCGGGCGGCATGGTCAAGCGCGCCGCGCTCGCCCGTGCGCTGGCGCTCGACCCTGCGCTATTGTTCCTCGACGAACCGACCGCCGGGCTCGATCCGATCAGTGCCGCCGCGTTCGACGAATTGATCCGCGAACTGGCCGACACGCTGGGCTTGACGGTGCTGTTGATCACGCACGATCTCGATACGCTGCACACGGTATGCGATCGGGTGGCGGTGCTCGCCGACAAACATGTCATCGCCATCGGCACCATCGCCGAACTGGTGGCAACCGATCATGCGTGGATCGCCGAATATTTCAACGGGCCGCGTGGCCGTGCCGCAGCGACGGCAGAAACCAAACGCAACCCGACCCCACCGACCCCCGCACCAGGCGCGTCGACCGCCGCGCCTCCCGGAGCCTGAGCCATGGAAAACCGATCCAATAATTTTCTCGTCGGCAGCGTCGTCCTCGTCCTGCTGTTCGCGCTTGCCGCCTTCACCGTCTGGCTCGCCAATTCGGGCGGCCGTGACCGGGTCGAATATGACATATTGTTCAAACAATCGGTCGAAGGGCTGAACAAGGGTTCGGCCGTGCTCTATTCCGGCGTGCCTGCCGGGCAGGTGCAAGAGATTGCCCTATGGACGCCCGATCCCGAATTCGTCCGCGTCCGCATCGAGGTCGATCCCGATATTCCCATATTGCAGGGCACCACCGCGGCGATTGGCGGGGTGGGCTTTACCGGTGTGTCGCAAATCCAGCTCGATGGCGCGGTCAAGGGCGCACCGCCGATCACCGATGAAGGGCCCGCCGGACGCCCGCTGATCCCGACCCGGCTTGCGGGCATCGGCGAATTGCTCAACAGCGCGCCGCAATTGCTCGAACGTCTGTCGACCCTGACCGAACGGCTCACCGAACTGGCAGACGACCGCAATCAGGCCAGCCTCGCCAATATCCTCGATAATGTCGAAGGATTGACGGGAACGCTCGCCCGCAATGGCCCGCAGATGGAACAGGCGCTCGCCGAAGCGCGCGTTGCCGCACAGCAGGCTGGTAACGCGGCGGAGGAAATCGGCAAGCTGGCGGCAACCACCAACAATCTGCTCGATACCGAAGGGCGGCCGATGATCGCCGATCTCAGGCGCGCGGTCGGATCGGCAGAACGCTCGATCGCGACGCTCGAAAGCGCGATTTCGGATGCACGGCCGGGGTTGCAGGCGTTCAGCGAGCGCACCATTCCCGAAGCCAATGCGCTGATCCGCGATCTGCGGCGCAGCGCTACCACGCTGTCGAACGTCGCCGACCGGCTGGACCAGCAGGGGGCAGGCGGCCTGTTGTCGCCCAGCCTGCCCGATTATGAACCCGAAAATTGAGGAGGCACGCATCATGGCATCCCTTACCCGCAATGGCCTGACCCTGACTGCCGCCGCCCTGCTTCTGTCGGGCTGCCTCAGCTTTGGCGCAAAGGTGCCCGACAGCCTGTTGACGCTGACCACGGCGGCAGCGCCGCTGCCCGCCAACACCCCGCGATCAGGCAATACAGCGTCATCGCTGACCGTTCTCATCCCCAACACCCCGCAGAAACTGCGCACCCCCCGAGTTCCGGTACAGACCGGCGCGACCGCCATTGCCTATGTCAAGGATGCGATGTGGGTCGAACCGCCCGCGCGCCTGTTCCAGCGGCTGCTCAGCGAAACCATCGCGTCGCGCGGCAACCGGCTGGTGCTCGATGAAAGCCAGTATGTCACTGGTCCGGGTGAATTGCTGTCTGGCGAACTCACCGAATTCGGGGTCGATGGCGACCAGCTGCAGGTGGTCGTCGTTTATCAGGCGCTGCGTCTGCAACGCGATGGCAATGGCGTGATCCAGCAGCGGTTCGAAGCGCGCGAGGGCATAGCGGCGGTCGAACCTGCGCTGGTCGGCGCCGCGCTCAATACGGCGGCCAACGCGGTTGCCGCCGATGTCGCAGCCTGGGTGGCAGGGTGACGCAGCTTGCCGAGCGCATAATCTGGATCACCGGCGCATCGTCGGGCATCGGCCGTGCGCTCGCCATTGTGCTCGCGGCCGAAGGGGCGCGGCTGATCCTGTCGGGTCGGCGAAGAGAGGCGCTGGAGGAAACTGCCGCTGCCACTGGCAAGGTCGCGATAATCCTGCCGTTCGATACCACCGATCTCGCCGCCATCCCCGACATCGTCGATCAGGCGCATGGCTGGGCCGGGCGGATCGACATCCTCGTCAACAACGCCGGGATCAGCCAGCGCAGCCTTGCGGTCGACACCGATGTTTCGGTCTATGATCGCGTCATCGCCGCCGATCTCGTCGCACCCATCCACCTTACCCAGGCCTGCCTGCCGCACCTGATCGCCAACCGCAGCGGCATGGTGGTGGCCATTTCCTCGGTTGCCGGGCGCGCCGGCGTGCCGCTGCGCACCGCCTATTGCGCGGCAAAACATGGCATCATCGGCTATATGGACGCGCTGCGTGCCGAAACGGAAATCGCCCATGGATTGCATGTGCTGACCGTGCTGCCCGGGTCGGTCGCCACCGATGTTGCCAGAAACGCGCTGACCGCCGACGGTGCACCGCAGGGGCATAGTGACCCGCAGATCGATGGCGGCATTCCGGTTGCCGAATGCGCCGCAGAAATCGTCGCGGGCATGAAGGCCGGCACCCGCGAACTGGTGATTGCGCGCGGCATGGAAATGGATCTGGCGAAATTGCGCCAGTCGGATGGCGATGCACTGTTCGGCCTGACCGCCAAACTGGGTGCACGGCTGGCCGGGGTGGAGAGCTAGGCGAGCCTGGCCTCGATCGCGGCGATCAGCGCGCCGACGCTGTCCAGCTTCGCCATTTCCTCCGCGCCGATCAGCACTGTCAGGACATCGCCATCGCGGCGCAGGATCGCTGGCAAGGCCAGACTGGCATGCGCCGGGTGCGCGGCGCGAAAATCGGGGCGGTGGTAAAAGTCGGCGTCCCAGTCTTGCGCCTTCAACCAGTCGCGCCACTCGCCCTTCATGGCAAAGGCCCCGAACGTCACCGCGCACAGCTGGCAGTCATAGGTCGCCGGACTCAGCGTCTTGTGGATCGTATCCATCAGCCCCGCGGCAAGGCCAGCATTGGCGTTATAGACGAACGCCAGCGCGCCCGGCTTGCTCCCCGGCTTGCTCATCGCGCCGCTCAACTTCCCGTAACTCCGGCGACCGCAGGCACGGCCCGCTCGAAATGGCGGACGACCGCGGCGGGCTTGCGGCTGGCGGCATTGCGCCAGTTCGGTGCATCGGACAGGTTCACCGCCGTGCCGTCGGCGCGAACGATCAGCACCGTCGGGGTGCCTTCGATCTCTCCCAGCCCAAACCGCCGCGCCACTGCGCTGTCGCGTTCGTCGCGGCCAAATGGAATATCGACCCACACCATCTCGTAACGGGCGGACAGCATGGCTTGCGCCCGCGCCGGGGCAAAGGCGGCGATTAGGGCGTCGCTGTCATGGCACCACGCCCCGCCGAACACGATCATGACATGCTTGCCGCTGGTGCGCGCGGCGGTCAGCGCGGCGTCGACTGCGGCCGCATCGTCTTGCGCCGGGTCAAAGGGCGATGGGGCAGTCGCCTGGCCCGCCGAACCCGCTTCATCGACAGCGGCAGCCATGACGCTTTCGATCCGCGGATAGGGGTCGGACGGCGGCGCAAAACTGGCCGCCAAAGCCGCTGCGACGGTCATCATGATGCTCATTTGCGAAATCCTCCACCGGAGCCATCGACGGCGATCGCCTGGCCCGAAACATAGGGGTTGGCGTCGCTGACCAGCCAGGTCACCACCGCCGCGACATCGTCCGGCGTCGGCACATGCCCGAACGGAAAGCCTGCGTCGAGGGCGTGAATGTCGGTTACCCCGGTCACCGCTTTTGCCAGCCTGATACCCATGTCGCTGACCGTCAGACTGGGTTTGACGACATGCACCCTGACCCCGTTCGGCATTTCTTCCTTGGCCAATGTAAAGGCGAGCGATTCCATTGCTGCCTTGGCCATATTATACGGCGCGCCATTCGCCGCATGATGGTCGGTCGCGACCGAGGATATCATGACGATGTCGGATCGCGCCTGCCGCCGCAAATGGGGCAGCGCGGCGCGCGACAGATAATGCGGCGCCAGCCCATGCACCCCCATCAGCCGCTGCACTTCCTCCGCGCTGGTCTCGGCCACGTTGCGCCCTGACGAGGCGATACCGGCATTGTTGACGAGGATGTCGATCCGCCCGAAATCGCGCGCCGCCGCCGCCACCAGTTCCTCGCACGCATCGGGCTCGCTCACCGATGCGGCGTAAATTTCGGCCCGGCGGCCCAGCGCCTGCACCGCCGCCATCGTCGCTTTGGCCGCCTCGCAATCGCGCCGGTAGTTGATCGCCACGTCCGCGCCCGCCCGGGCCAGCGCCAGCACGATTCCCTGCCCGATCCCGCGCGATCCGCCGGTTACCAGCGCGACGCGTCCTGCAAGGTCGATTGTGCCGTTCATGCGCCGGTTGTGATGGGCCGGTCCGCTGCTGTCAAATGCCAGCCGCACGCGCAAAAGGCTATCGCCGACGAAGAGCCACCGGTCGCGGCCGGACGCTCGACATGCGGTTGCCTAACGGATTTCGGGCCGTTAATTGGCAAGGGCACAACATCATCGACGGCGGCGGGATGCGGAGGGCGCGACGCTGGCCATTGCACCCGTTTTCTTGCCCATGAGGTGTGTTCAGTGACGCCCCCCTCCACCCCCGCATCACCCCGCCAACGCGGTTTTCTCGGCTTTGTCGAACGCGCCGGCAATTTGCTGCCTGAACCGGTGATGATCTTCGTCTGGCTGATCGGGTTTTTGATGATCCTTTCGGCAGTCGGTGCCGCACTCGGCTGG
The DNA here is from genome assembly GCA_031397785.1 of Sphingomonas sp. Classification (GTDB taxonomy): domain Bacteria; phylum Pseudomonadota; class Alphaproteobacteria; order Sphingomonadales; family Sphingomonadaceae; genus Sphingopyxis. The sequence goes on from JANNMK010000186.1 coordinate 9,274, forward strand.
TCGGC
>JANNMK010000188.1:0-1945 GCA_031397785.1 Sphingomonas sp.
CATCCGGAGGAAATTCGCCAGCATCGCGTGGCCGTGTTCGGTGGCGATGCTTTCGGGGTGGAACTGGACGCCGTGGATGGGGAGCATTGCGTGGCGGACGCCCATGACGGCTCCGTCGTCGGAGGTGGCGTTGACGATCAGGCTGTCGGGGACATCCTCGACCACCAGGCTGTGGTAGCGGGTGGCGGTGAAGGGGCTCGGCAATCCGGCAAACAGCCCCGTGCCGTCATGACTGACCGCAGCTGTCTTGCCGTGCATCAGATGGCCGCGCACGACCTTGCCGCCGAACACTTGCCCGATCGCCTGGTGGCCGAGGCAGACGCCGAGCAGCGGGCGGTTCTGTTCGGCGCAGGCGGCGATGAGGTCGAGGCTGATCCCGGCATCGTCGGGCGTGCCGGGGCCGGGCGAGATGAGGAAGGCGGCGGCCCCGCTAGACATCGCCTGACCGACGCTGATCGCATCGTTGCGCACGACATCGACTTCGACCCCCAATTCCATCAGATAATGGACGAGGTTGAAGGTGAAGCTGTCGTAATTGTCGATGACGAGGATCATGAGTCTAGCCCTAGCAAGCGTCCGCTGTTCCACCAAGTAACAGGCGCTCCATGCGTTGCGACGATCTTTCGAAGCTGATCGGCCTCCTCATCGGAAAGGCAGCGCCAGGGAACGACAAAGCCACCCAGGCCCGCACGAAAGTTGACGACAGCAACATCGGGCAGAAAGGCGAAATGAGCGATCTCTGACAGCGACCGGACCATTCGGTCGTCCTTTTCCTCGAGAATCAAGCGGTCCTGTTCGAGCGTGAGGCGCGTTTCGAAATCGAAGATGTCTGGACGCGGAGCGATCCGCGAGGTTTTGAACGCCGACCATGCCGCCATTAGCATCGTCGCTGTGGCGCTGACCGCAACAAGCATGGACAGCAGCCATGGAATGTCGGCTGCATCGGGCACAAGCCCGACAAACAACGACACGATGCCAAAGCCGATGACAGTCCAAATCATCACAGTGCTAAAGTTTTTGACAAGTTCAGGACCGAAGATGACGCGATAGCCGATCGTGCGCACCAGCGATGCGAGTTCGTCGGGATCGTTCGTGTATCTGACCTGCAGGGCGTCGATCACTGTCCATAGCCGACATCGCCCGCCAACCGCACCGCCTCGCGCGCCGCCGCGAGCAGTGCGCCAGCCTTGGCCTCGCACTCGGCCTGCTCATACTCCGGCACGCTGTCGGCGACGATGCCGGCGCCTGCGGTGACGTGGAGGGTGCCGTCCTTGACGATGCCGGTGCGCAGGACGATGCAGCTGTCCATGCTGCCGTCGGGAGCGAAATAGCCGATGCCGCCGGCGTAGGCCCCACGGGTTTCGGGTTCGAGACTGGCGATGATTTCGGCGGCGCGGACTTTGGGCGCGCCTGAGACGGTGCCGGCGGGGAAGCCGGCGAACAGCGCGTCGAGCGCGTCTTTGCCCTCGGCCAGCCGCCCGGTGACGTTCGAGACGATGTGCATGACGTGGCTGTAAAATTCGACGGTGTAGCTGTCGGTGACGCGAACGCTGCCGGGCGCGGCGGCGCGGCCGGTGTCGTTGCGGCCGAGATCGAGCAGCATCAGATGTTCGGCGCGCTCCTTGGGATCGGCGAGCAGGGAGTCGCGGTTGGCGATATCTTCGGCGGCGTTGCTGCCGCGCGGGCGGGTGCCCGCAATCGGCCGGATCGTGACTTCGCCGTCTCGCGCGCGGACGAGGATTTCGGGGCTGGATCCGGTGAGCGCAAAGCCCGGCAGATCGAGGTGATAGAGAAACGGCGACGGATTGATGCGCCGCAGCGCGCGATACAGCTGGAACGGCGGCAAGGCGAAGGGCGCGGTGAAGCGCTGGGCGAGGACGACCTGAAAGATGTCGCCCGCGACAATATGCTCTTTGGCGGTGAGCACCATCTCGCGGTAACGGCC
>JANNMK010000189.1:0-3282 GCA_031397785.1 Sphingomonas sp.
CGGCCAGATCGTCGGTCGCGGCGAAGCGCTGCGCGTTTTTGCCTTCGACGACGCCGCCGTCGCCCGTGAGGAAGCGGGCAAATGACCGCGCTGTGGACTGCAACAGAGATTGCCACTGCGACGGGAGGGCAAGCCAGCACCGATTTCAGCGTCACCGGCATTACGTTTGACAGCCGTGAAGTCGGGCCCGGCGACCTTTTTCTGGCGCTGCGCGGTGAAACCACTGATGGTCATCATTTCATCGATCGTGCCTTTGCAGCGGGCGCTGCCGGTGCCATCGTCGAACATCCGGTCGGTTATCCGCACGTCCTCGTCCCCGACAGCATGGCGGCGCTGGTCGCACTGGGCCGCGCGGCCCGTGCTCGCAGCCAGGCCCGCATCGTGGGGATCACCGGATCGGTCGGCAAAACCGGGACGAAGGAAGCGATTGCCGCTGCGCTCACCCGGCATCGCCCCGGCAAAGTCCATCGGTCAGTCAAAAGTTACAACAACCATACCGGGGTTCCTTTGAGCCTCGCCCGCATGCCGCGCGATGCCGACTATGGCATATTCGAAATGGGGATGAACCATGCAGGAGAAATCGCCGCGTTGACGCGGCAAGTCCGTCCCCACGTGGCCATCATTACCACCATTGCGCCGGCCCATATCGAAAATCTTGGCAGCATCGAAGCGATTGCCGACGCAAAGGCGGAAATCTTCGAAGGTCTCGAACCCGGCGGCACTGCCATCCTGCCGTTCGACAGTCCGCACTTTGCCCGTCTCTCTGCCGCTGCCGCTCCGTCCGCCGCCAATATCGTTTCGTTCGGCTGCACTGCGGAGGCGGATGTCCGCGCGCGCGACTGGATTGCCGATGTCGATACTGGCGGCAGCATGGTCACTGCCCAGCTCGGCCCAGCTATGCTGTGCTTCGCGCTCGCGCTGCCGGGCGATCATTGGGTCTCCAATGCAATGGCAGTGCTGGCGACGGTTCAGACGCTGGGGGCCGATCTGCCTGCTGCCGGGCTTGCCCTTGCGCACTTGCCCGGCCTGTCCGGGCGCGGAGCGCGCCATCATATCCCGGTCGACGGTGGACGAGCGCTGCTGATCGACGAGAGCTACAATGCCAACCCGGCCTCGATGGCGGCAACTTTGGCGCAACTCGGGCGCGAACCCGCCACTCGCCGCCTCGTGGTGCTTGGCTCGATGCGCGAACTCGGGCAGGGGAGCGATGCTTTCCATGCTGCGATAGACTCCCAACTGACCATGGCCGACATCGACGCGGCGATCCTCGTCGGCGATGAAATGGCACCGCTCGCCGCAGCGCTGGCGGCGAGACCCCTTGAGCAACGCATCGACTTCGCGCATGGCCGCGACGTCGATCAGGCGTTGGCGCGACTCACCTCCCAGATCCGCCCGGGCGATGTCATCCTCGTCAAAGGGTCCAACTCGGTCGGCCTGTCGCGCATCGTTGCGGCACTGGCGGGGGGAGAATTATAATGCTGTATCTGCTCGCCGAATATCTGGGCTTCCCCGGCGCTCTCAATCTGGTTCGCTATCTTTCGTTCCGTTCGGGCGCTGCGATTGCGACGGCTTTGCTCATCGGTCTTATCATTGGTCCGCGCTTCATCCTGATGCTGCGCGTTCGGCAGGGCAAGGGACAGCCGATCCGAGAGGACGGGCCGCAAACCCACCTCGCCAAACGCGGCACGCCGACGATGGGCGGCCTGATGATTCTTGTCTCGCTGATCGCATCGTCGCTGCTCTGGATGGATCTTTCCAACAGCTTCGTCTGGGCCTGCCTGTTCATCACCATCGGTTTCGGCGCGATCGGTTTCATGGACGATTATGACAAGGTGACCAAGCGCAGCCACAAGGGCGTATCGGCGCGTGCGAGGCTTTTGCTCGAATTCGCGGTCGCCGCCGTCGTCGTATTCCTCATCGTCGATCGGGTCGGCACCGAACTTTATCTGCCGTTTTTCAACCAGGTATCGATCGACCTCGGGCCGCTTTATTATATCTTCGCGATGGTGCTGATCGTCGGTATGGGCAATGCGGTCAATCTGACCGACGGGCTGGACGGGCTTGCAACCTTTCCGGTCATCATCGCCGCGCTCGCGTTCCTGGTCATCGTCTATCTGACCGGCAACGCAAAATTCGCCAATTATCTCGGCATCGCTTTCATTCCGGGCGCAGGCGAACTGGCTATCTTCTGCGCAGCGATCATCGGCGCAGGCCTCGCCTTCCTGTGGTTCAACGCGCCACCCGCTGCGATTTTCATGGGCGACACCGGCAGCCTCGCGCTGGGCGGCGCGCTCGCTGCCGTTGCCGTCTCTGCCCAACATGAACTGGTGCTCGTCGTCGTCGGCGGGCTGTTCGTGGTCGAGGCGCTGTCGGTGATCATCCAGGTTTTCTATTACAAGCGCACCGGCAAGCGCGTCTTCAAGATGGCGCCGATCCACCATCATTTCGAACAGCTCGGCTGGGCCGAATCGACCGTGGTCATTCGCTTCTGGATCATCTCGATCGTGCTGGCGCTCGCCGGCCTAGCGACGCTCAAACTGCGGTGATCACGAACAATCTCTGGCGCGGCAACCGCTACGCGGTACTCGGGCTGGCCCGATCTGGCCGAGCGACAGTCGACGCGCTCCTCGCCAGCGGTGCGCAAGTTATAGCGTGGGACGAGAATGCTGAGGCCAGGGAGGCGACTGTGGCCTCGTCCCCCCTCCCGCCTGCGGGGGGGGCTGGGGGTGGGGGTAGGCATTCGCCGGATCAATCAACGCCAGCCGGACAGACCCACCCCAACCCCTTCCGCAATCAAGAGGGGCTTACCCTAGCCGACCCGCTGACGATCGCCCTCACCGGCTTCACCGCCGTCATCGTCTCGCCTGGCGTGCCGCTGAACCGGCACCCCATCGCCGCCCACGCCGCCGCGCATGATGTCCCCGTCATCGGCGACATCGAACTCTTTGCGCAGGCCCGCGCCGGACTGCCGCCGCACAAAGTCGTCGGCATCACTGGTACCAACGCCCGAGTATGTGACCCGCCAGCTCGTCCCGGGCCTCGGACTCGAGCGCGAACGCGGTGCGGATCGCTCCGTGGAAGGCGCCCGCGGCGATCGCCGGCGTGAAGCGGTCGACCCAGCGCCGCAGGATCTCTCCCGCGCCTTCGCGCTGGATACCAGCGGCGAAGTAGGCAACCCACTCCGGGAATGCGCGGGGCGAGCCCAGGTGGGCCGCCTCGTCGCCGGACTGGATTTCCACGACCGCGTGCGGCATCGGCTCGAGCTGCGCCACGTATCGCGCC
>JANNMK010000213.1:0-1922 GCA_031397785.1 Sphingomonas sp.
TGACCCAATTGGGGCCCGGCGGCACCGGCAGCTCGAAGCGCGGCTCCTTATGCTCGTCATCGCCCTCCCGGCGAAATGCCACGCTCATCTGTTTTCCCAAATGTCTCGGTGCATTGCTAGCTGGCCCGGGCTAGCGAAGAAATGACCATCGACGCCCTTCTTTGGCTTCAAGAGACCGCTCGGCGAGATCGATCTCTGCCATATTGCGCCCAAGCATGCACCACGCTGATTGCCTCTGTGTATGGCATGTCGTTCGAAACAGCCAAGCGTCGTCATCGGAAAAACGACTTGCCACATCCGCTTCACGCTCGCTGATCCAGCGACAAAGTTGGATGATCGCCACATCGGTCACGGCCTCAGTGCGAAGTGCGCAATAGAGAATGCCGACACCGAAAAAGGCATCTTCTTCCGAAAAATCTGTGCCGACAGTCTGATCGACGACCCAGGTGAGCAATGAACCGACTTCATCCCAAAGCTCGGCATCAGCTGCGTCCAGGCTGGCCAACAGCCCTATCAGCGTTTCGTTCAAGCTGCATAAAACACCGAGATCGTCGCTGCCTGCAAGGCGCAGGAGCGCAGTGCAGGAAAATGCGCGCATCCAATGCCCTCGGCTTCCTTGGCTACCCGGCTTGTGCTCTGGCTCATCTGGTTCTGACCAGCGGATCAGCTCGAGCACTTCATAGGGGTGCCAATCATAAGGTGGCACATGGCCCTCATCCCGCATCCTGATCAGGATCGAATGGTGCTTTTCGACATCGGCAGAATAGTCGGCTTGTGCGATCTCCAGGATCATCGAATCATCGATATGCGCAGCGATCGACTTGAAAAGCGCGTCACTGCCAGGTTGATAAAGATGAGGAAAAATCGCGGCCATACTCGCTTGCTACCCTTTGAAAGCTGATAAACCTATCGTCAGCGCCTGTTCCGACGATCGAAAAATCGCCATTCGCATGCGCTGGGGGCGTAAATCGCCGCCCACAAATCCCGCTGGCGTTGCCCTGCCCTGCCGATTATTGCGCGGCCATGAGCACGCGTCAGGTTTCAGATCGAAACGATCCTTTCATCGAGACGAAGGCCGATCTGATCGCGCCGATGGAACGCGGCGAGAAGCCCAAGGCGCGCTGGCGGATCGGCACCGAGCATGAGAAGTTCGTCTACCGGTTGGCCGACCATGGCGCGCCATCCTATGACGAGCCGGGCGGCATCCGGGACCTTTTGATGGGGCTGACCCGCTTCGGCTGGGAGCCGGTGCTGGAGGGCGGCAAGGTCATCGCGCTGTCGGGCGAGGACGGCAATGTCAGCCTCGAGCCGGCGGGCCAGCTCGAGCTGTCCGGCGCGCCGCTGGCCAATCTGCACCAGACCTGCGCGGAAACCGGGCGGCATCTGAAGCAGGTCAAGGAAGTCGGCACCGAACTGGGGCTGGGCTTCCTCGGCCTTGGCATGTGGCCCGACAAGCGGCGCGACGAGCTGCCGATCATGCCCAAGGGGCGCTATGCGATCATGCTCGAGCATATGCCGCGGGTCGGCAGCATGGGCCTCGACATGATGCTGCGCACCTGCACCATCCAGACCAACCTCGATTATTCGTCCGAAGCCGACATGGTGCAGAAGTTTCGTACGTCACTGGCGCTTCAGCCGCTGGCGACGGCCCTGTTCGCCAATTCGCCGTTTACCGAAGGGCGGCCCAACGGCATGTTGTCCTATCGTAGCCACATCTGGACCGACACCGATCCGGCGCGCACAGGCATGCTGCCGTTCGTGTTCGAACAAGGCTTCGGCTATGAACGATACGTCGATTACATGCTCGACGTGCCGATGTATTTCGTGTTCCGTGACGGGGCCTATATCGATGCGGCGGGGCACAGCTTCCGCGATTTCCTGAAGGGCGAACTCAGTGTTCTGCCCGGCGAAAAGCCCACGCT
>JANNMK010000239.1:0-3634 GCA_031397785.1 Sphingomonas sp.
ACCGATACCCGGCCCGGCGGCGGCAACAGCATGAAGCCGCGCTGCGCCATGCGGAACAGGTCGAGCATGTCGGTGTCGCGCGGACCATAAATGGCGGGAGGGCGGACGATGGTCCAGTCGAGGGCGCTGTTCTCGATTACATGTTCGGCCCCGGCCTTTGACCAGCCATAGTTGCTGAGTGCCGGTTCGCGTGCCGCGAGGCTGGACACATGGACAAAACGGCGCGCGCCGACAGCCGTGGCGGCATCGACAACGGCCTGCGTGCCTGCAATATTGGCAGCGGCGAAATCGGCGCGGGTCGGCACATTCACCGCGCCGGCTATGTGGATGATCGCGTCCGCCCCGTCGCACAGCCGGACTAGCGCCTCCGGCGTGTCGAGTGCGCCATCGATCCATTCGACACCCGCTGTCGCCTGCTGCGGGCGGCGGGTCAGCGCGCGGATATGGTTTGCACCGCCAGCGGCCGCAACATCGATCATCGCCCGGCCGACAAATCCGGTCGCGCCGGTGATGGCGATGGTTGGGACGGCGGTCACAGCAGCACCATGTGGCTGCGGTGGACCATGGCGCTGCGGGGGGCATGGCCTAGCGCGACGGCTTGTGCATCGCGGGCCAAGCCGATGATCTTCGCAGCATCGCCGTGCGCATATTCGCTCAGGCCGCGCGCGATGGTGCCGCCGTCGGGATCGATGATGTCGAGCACATCGCCGCGCTCGAAACTGCCGCTGATGCTGCGGATTCCGGCAGCGAGCAGGCTCGCGCCGCCGCATAAGGCCCTGGCCGCGCCCGCATCTATGACGATCCGGCCCTTGGCTGTCAGCCCGCCAGCCAGCCATGCCTTGCGCGCCGACGCGGATTTTTCGGCAACGAACAGGGTGTGCCGGGCGGGCGTGGAGAGCGGCCGGTCGATCCGGCCCGAGACGATGGCAAGATCCGCGCCTGCGCTGTTGGCGATTCGCGCCGCAGCGATTTTGGAGACCATGCCGCCCGATCCCATACCGGAAGCGGAGCCGCGATCTGCCATCGCTTCCACCGCAGCAGTGATCCGGTCGACCCGCGCGATATGTACGGCGCCGGGCAGGGTCGGGTTGCGATCATGCAGGCCGTCGACATCGGACAGCAACACTATGCCGCTCGCTCCTGCGGCTTGCGCGACGCGCGCTGCCAGCCGGTCGTTGTCGCCAAAGCGGATTTCCTCGGTGGCAACACTGTCATTTTCGTTGATGATGGGCACGACGCCGAGGCCAAGCAGGCGGTCGAGCGTTGCCGCAGCGTTGAGGTAGCGCCGCCGGTCCTCAAGATCGTCGAGCGTGACCAGCATCTGTGCGGCGGTCAGCCCGACGGCAGCGAGCACATCGGCCCACGCTCGGCACAGCGCGATCTGCCCGGTGGCGGCGGCTGCCTGCGCGTCCTCGAGGCTGGCGCGCCCGCCCTTGGGCAGGTTCAGCCGCCGCGCACCAAGGGCGATTGCCCCTGATGAAACCACCGCGACCTGTTGCCCCGCCAAGACCCGAGCCGCGATGTCCGCCGCGATCCCCTCCAGCCACTCCCGCCGCACCGACCCGTCGGCATCGACCAGCAGTGCGGATCCGATCTTGACGATCAGGCGGGGCGTGGAGGGGGGCGGGAACAGCGTCACGACCGAGTGGATGGCGCGATGGTCGTTTCTGCGGTCATCTCAAACCGGCGACCATTCGATCACGTCTTCGCCCTGGTCGTCCGCGCCCACTAAACCCGGCTTCGGGCCGATCGCCTCGAGCAGTTTGTCCAGTGCCCAATCGACGCCGATGCCGCTCGCGCCCGATATGCAGATGACTTGCGCGCCGCTCGCCGCTTCGAGTTCGGCGGAAAGTGCTTCGATCAGTTCGTCATCGAGTGTGTCGATCTTGTTGAGCGCGACGACGACAGGTTTGTCGGTGAGGCCCGCGCCATAATTTTCCAGTTCGTCACGGACGATGCGGTAGCTGGTGGCGACATCTTCGTCTTCGGCATCGACCAGATGGAGGAGCACGCGGCAGCGTTCGATATGGCCAAGGAAGCGATCGCCGATGCCAGCGCCTTCGGCCGCGCCTTCGATCAGGCCGGGGATGTCGGCGATGACGAATTCATTGCCCTTGTGGCGGACGACGCCGAGCTGCGGGCGGGTGGTGGTAAAAGCATAGGCCCCCACTTTGGCCTGCGCATTGGTGACCTGGTTGATGAAGGTCGATTTGCCGGCATTGGGAAGGCCGACCAGCCCTGCATCGGCAAGCAGTTTGAGCCGCAGCCAGATATACATTTCTTCGCCCGGCCAGCCGGTACCGTGCTGGCGGGGCGCGCGGTTGGTGCTGGTCTTGTAGCTGGCGTTGCCGCGGCCCCCATCGCCGCCGCGAAGCAGGGTGACGCGCTGCCCTTCGGTCGCAAGGTCGAGCAGCAGGGTCCGCTCTTCGTCATCGGCAAGGATCTGCGTGCCGACCGGCACCTTGATGACGAGGTCGTCGCCGCCAGCGCCGGTACGATCCTGTCCTTTACCGCCATGGCCGCGTTCGGCGCGGAAATGCTGGGTATAGCGAAAATCGATCAGTGTGTTGAGCCCGGGTACGGCTTCGAAGATGATGTCGCCGCCCTTGCCGCCGTTGCCGCCATCGGGACCGCCATATTCGACATATTTTTCACGGCGGAACGAAACCGCGCCGCCGCCGCCCTGGCCGGAGCGGATGAAAACCTTGGCTTGATCGAGAAAATGCATCGCTGCCCCTTACGGACAGATGCCCGCAAATGCCAGCGCTGCCGAGACATAAGCGTGAGACGTTGCGCCCCGGCAATGACGAAACCGTCAAGGCCATTCGGCGTTTGTCAACCGAGCCCCAAATCTTTCCCCCCACCGGGCCGACCACTCGAAAGGACTAGCATCATGTTTGGTAACGATAACGAAGCCACTCTGAACAGCCTGATTTCCACGACCCTCGATAGCGCAGACGGCTATCGCAAGGCTGCCGAAAAGGCGGACAGCGAACGCTATCGCAGCCTGTTCCTCGAATTCGCAGGCGAACGTGAAAAATGTGTCCGCCAGTTGCAGGATGCGGTTCGCGCCGGCGGCGGCGAGCCTGAAGACGATGGAACGGTGCTCGCCACCGCCCACCGCGCCTTTCTGTCGTTGCGCGACGCATTGACCGGCAGTGACGACACCGCAATCGTCAGCGAAGTCGAACGCGGCGAAGATCATATCAAGGCGAAGTTCGAAGCGGCGATGAAGGATGGCAAGCTGACCGGTGAAGCCGATCATGTCGTGCGTGAAGTCTATGTGTCGGTGAAACAGGGCCATGATCGCATGCGCGACCTCAAGCACAGCCTGCAGGGTGAGCAGCAGGCGACATCGACGACTGGTGGAACGATCGGCTACTGATCGCCGTCCGTTTCAAACGACAAAGGCGCGGTCGGCAACGACCGCGCCTTTTTCTTTCTTGGCGTCAAATGGGCAAAGACCGATCTGCTCTCCGATCAGTGGGCCAGCGCCTCGATGCCATGCTCGGCAATGAAATTGGCGATGCGGTTTTCTATCAGTTCGGTAGCCAGCGCGCGTGACGTATCGCGGGCGAGGCCAAGCGCGGCCGCCATCGGTTCGCCCATCAAGGCATCGCCCAGCGCCATCAGC
>JANNMK010000244.1:0-1709 GCA_031397785.1 Sphingomonas sp.
GCCTGGTAGCCGGTGGAAAAGACCATGGCATGGTCCATCCCGTAGAACTCCTTGAGCGCTTCCTCGCAATCCTTGTGCGGGGAATAGGTGCCGTTCAATACGCGGCTGCCGGTGGTGCCGCTGCCGAAGGCGTCGAGCGCATCGTGCCCGGCGGCGAGCACGTCGGGATCGAAGGTCATGCCCATATAATTATAGGTGCCGAGCAGGATGGTTTCGCGGCCGTTGCACATCGCGACGGTGGGCGACTTCACCTCCTCCATCACCAGATTATAGGGATCGGTGACGCCGGTCGCGAGCAGGCCGCGGCGCATTTCGATGACGGGATCGAATTTCGAAAAAAGGTCGGTCATTGCAGGAACAGTCTCTTTCATGACTTCAGTTTGGCTACGGCATCGACGAGCTGGCCGACGGTCTCGATCTCGGCCTGCATGTTCATCGTGATGATGATGTCGAATTCATCCTCCACCGCGGCGACGAAATCCATCACTGTCAGGCTGTCCCATTCGAGATCGCCGGCGAAGGTCGTCGCCTCGGTCAACTCGATGGCTTTTTTGTTGAACGGGTCGATCTGGGCGTGGACGGTGGCAGCAATGGCTTCGCGGTGGGACATGGTGGCGGGGTTCCTGTGGTGGTTTGGTGCAAATAAATTGGCAATGCGGCGATAATCGGGCCGTCGCAAGCGCGGCTTGCGGCACGGCACGGGTCGTGGCAGCCTGTCGGACAGGCAGGCGGCCAGGCAGGGGGGGTAGTGCAATGGTAAAATTGTCGGGCGAAACTGCGGGGTCGGCGGTTTCGCTGCCCGATCCGCCGGACAGGGCCTATACCGCCAACGCCATTCATATGGTGCGCACCGTCCAGCAACTGACCATGCAGATGAGCCAGATGGCCGACCAGAAAGCGTCGATCCTGATGGGTGCAACATTCGTCGTGTTTACCGTCGCCATCGGCCAGGCGGCGCGGACCCAGATGCCGCTGGCATTGGGCGTGCTGGCGCTGTTCGCCTTTGTTTCGGCCGTGCTGGCGGTGACGGCGGTATTGCCGCGCGCAACGCCGCATTCGGTCCCTGCGGATACCAACATCCTGTTCTTCGGCAATTTCAGCCGGATGAGCGAGAGTGAATTCATCGCCAGCGCCAAGGCATTGCTGCACGATGACGACGACTTGTTCGCCGCGATGTTGCGCGACATCCATCAGAATGGCAGCGTGCTGGCGCAGCGCAAATATCGCTATCTCGCGCTCGCCTATCGCAGTTTCATCATCGGCCTGACCGTCACATTCATCGTGTTCCTGTGGGAACGCGGCATGATGGCGATGGCTTAGCGCGGCGGGCCAAGCAAACCCGCTCTGCGGTACCAGCCGCAGGTGTCTGCAAACCCCGGGTCGGGCGCGTAGCGGGCCTTCCAGAGACTGGGCGGCGGCGCTTTGGCCGGGTCAGCCACCCAGTCGGCATGCGCCAGATAGCTGGCGCGATCCGGGGTCAGTTTGGCCGCGGTGCCACGCGCCAGCCGGTCGGCGCGCGCCGCAAGGCCGAGCAGCCAGCGCGGCGCGGAGAGGGTGATTACCGATCGCTTGCCGACCGCACGGCCGATCGCCTGTGCCATATCGTTGTGCGACAGCCCGCCCGCAGTGCTGTCGTCGGCCTCGTAGATCCGGCCGATGCCTTCGCCGCCTTGTGCCAGGGCCAGCAGCAGCCGCGTCAGATCCTCGAC
>JANNMK010000299.1:0-6363 GCA_031397785.1 Sphingomonas sp.
GCGGCCGGCATTGCTGGCGAAGGTGGTGACGACGACACGGCCCTTCGCCTCTCCCACAACCTGCATCAGCCCGTCACGAACGCTGCCTTCGCTGCCCGATGGTTCGATATTGAACACATTGGTCGAATCGCAGACCAGCGCGAGCACCCCTTTGTCGCCAATCGGACGCACTGCAGCTTCGGCGTCGGGATAGCCCAGCGCGGGATCATCATCGAGTTTCCAGTCACCGGTGTGAAACACGCGGCCATAGGGCGTGTCGATGACCGCAGCGCACATATCCGGGATAGAATGGGCGAGCGGAATCATCTGTATGCCAAACGGGCCAAGGCTGAACTGCGCCTCGTTATCGACAACCTTGAGCTTTACCTGGCGGTCGAGTTTTTCTTCGGCCAGTTTGCGCGACACCAGGCCGGCGGTAAACTTGTTGGCATAGACGGTGACGCCAAGGTCGGCAGCCAGATAGGCCACCGCGCCGATATGATCTTCATGCGCATGGGTGAGCAGGATGCCGACCAGATCCTTCGAGCGTTCCTCGATAAAGGCGGTGTCGGGCATGATGATATCGATGCCGGGATAATCGGCGTTGCCGAACGTCACGCCCATGTCGACGATCAACCATTTGCCGTCGCAACCGTAAAGATTGAGGTTCATGCCGATTTCGCCCGAACCGCCGAGTGCGAGAAACAGCAATTCCTTGCCGGGTTTTGTCATATTTTATGTATCCAGTATCGGTGAATGTGACGCAGCAGTGCGCCGCCAGAGAAGCGCAAGCCCCTTTAGAACGAGATCAGGATCAACAGCATCGAACAATCCTTCATGCTGTTGAAACAGGACGGCGAGGCCGCCGGTCGCAACGACTTTTACCGGGCGGCCGATTTCAGCCTTCATCCGGGTAATCAGCCCTTCGACCATCGCCACATAGCCCCAATATATGCCGATCAGCATCTGTGATTCGGTGGTGCGGCCGATGACACTGTCACTGGCCGGCGCTTCGATAGCGATACGCGGCAGTTTGGCGGCCGCGGCGACGAGTGCATCGAGCGACAGGTTGAGACCGGGCGCGATGACCCCGCCTTTATAGGCGCCGCGAAAATCAATATGGTCAATCGTGGTGGCCGTGCCGAAGCTGATGACGATGAGATCGCCAGCGTGAGCAGCATGGGCGGCAATGGCGTTGCAGGCACGATCGGAACCGACCGCATGCGGTTCGTCGACGTCGAGCGCGATACCATAGTCCATCGGCGTCCGACCGGCGACCATCGCTTCGACCCCGAAATATTTGGTGGCGAGCGACTGGATATTATAGAGCGCGCGCGGCACCACCGTGGATACCGCGACCGCCGTGACGTCTTCGCGCCTCAGCCCTTCAAGTTCGATCAGCTGGATGAGCCAGACGGCATATTCATCAGCGGTGCGCCGCGCATCGGTGGCGATCCGCCAGCGCGTGCGCGGGGTGCCATCCGCGTTGACCAGCGCGAATTTGATATTGGTGTTACCCGCATCGATGGCGAGGAGCATCGGTTCGCCCTTCCCTATGGCGTGCTTGCGAGGCGGATTTCGCCGGCGTGGATCGTTCGCAACCTGCCGTCGGCCAGGCGGAGACGCAGATTGCCCAATGCGTCTAGGCCATCGAACGCTCCGGTCAATCCGGCGTCGACCCCGTCGCTGACCGTAATTGCGGTTCCCGGTCGATGGGCAAATGTGAGCCAGCGTGTCACCAGCACATCGAGCGGCTCGGTACGCCAGCGTAGCAGTTCTGCAGCGAATGTGCAGGCCAGTCCAGCCAGCAGGTCGTCCGGTGTGACGCGGTGGCCAAGCGTGGCCAGCGCGATCGTCTCCCGGTCCGCAAGTTCGGGCGACCAGGCTAGATTGACACCAGTGCCGACGACAACCGAATCCCCCGTTCGTTCGAGCAAAATGCCGGCAAGCTTGGCATGACGGACGAGCAAGTCATTCGGCCATTTGATGACGGGCACACACTGGCCGCGGGTGGCATCGACAATGGCGGCGTGCAGCGCGACCGCGGCGACCAGTGCCAGGGTTGGAGCCGGAGGATCGCTTGGCGAGATTGTGACGATGGTCGATCCATGGAAATTGCCGATTTCGGTCATCCATTGGCGGCCGAGACGGCCACGACCGGCGGTTTGCCGCCTTGCAACCAGCCAGTCGCCCTCTCTACCCGCCCCCGTCGCCAGCTGGCTGAGCAGGTCGGTATTGGTCGAGCCGGTTTCTTCGACGATGTCGAGCACAGCCCGGGTCAGAGCAATGACCCGGCTGCGGCGGTAGTTGCTGCATTCAACGGTGCAATCAGCAGGAAGCCGAGCAGGCTGACATAGACAGCGGCGAGCAGAATGAGGCCGCGTTCGACGGCAGCGCCGTTGACGGGAAATGCGAGCTGCGCTGGCGGATCGAACAGCATCACCTTGATGATGCGAAGGTAATAGAAGGCACCGATCACCGATGCGACCGCACCGACGACAGCGAGCGGCAGCATATCGGCAGCGACTGCCGCCTGAAAGACCATGAGTTTCGGCCAGAAACCGAACAGCGGCGGGATGCCGGCGAGGCTGAACATGAAGACCGCTATCGCCGCAGCCAGCCCGGGGCGGGTTTTCCAGAGGCCCGACAATCCGGCAATATCTTCGACCATGTCGCCATTGGCCGTGCGCAATTGCAGGACCGCAAGAAAGCTGCCTAATGTCATGACCAGATAGACCGCGAGATAGAAGAGGACGGCGTTGACCCCACGCTCACTGGCCGCCGCAAGCCCGATCAGGATGAAGCCGACATTGGCAATCGATGAATAGGCCAGCAGCCGTTTGATGTTGCGCTGACCAATGGCACCTGCGGCGCCAAGCAGCATCGAGGCGATGGACATGAAAGCGATGATCTGTTGCCAGCTGTCGCGCGCTAGCGGCAGCGCCTCTATGCACAGCCGGGTCAGCAGCGCGATCGCCGCCACCTTGGGTGCGCTGGCGAAAAAGGCGGTGACGGGCGTCGGCGCGCCTTCGTAAACATCGGGCGTCCACATATGGAAAGGCACCGCGCTGATTTTGAACGACAGGCCGGCGATGGTGAACACAAGGCCAAACAACAGGCCGAGGTTGCTGCCGCCGCTGAAGCCCAGTGCGATATCGCGATAGGCGGTCGATCCGGTAAAGCCATAGAGCAAGGCCATGCCGTAAAGCAGCATCCCCGACGCCAGGGCGCCAAGAACGAAATATTTGAGGCCCGCCTCGCTCGAGCGGCTGTCCGTCCGGGTGAAGCTGGCCAAGACATAGGCCGAGAGGCTTTGCAGTTCGAGGCCGATGTAGAGCGTCATGAGGTCATGCGCGCTGACCATGATCGCCATGCCGAGCGTCGCAAAGACGATGATGACGGGATATTCGGCGCGATAGCCCTCTTTGGCGAAATAGCGTGGCGCGAGAACCAGGACGATGATGGCAGCACCGAAGATCAGATATTTGGCGTAACTGGAAAAGGCATCGATACGCATGGTTCCGCTGAACGCCGATGCCGACTGCCCGGCGGTCAAGGTGACGGCGATGATGGCACAAGCAAGGATGACCGCAGCAAGAGCATTGACCAGCCCGGCCTGGCTATCCCCGGCAAAGGCCGCGATCATCAGCAGCAGGAGGCCGCCGAATATCAATGTCAGTTCTGGAGCGATCAGGAAGAAATCGGTGGCGGGCATCAATGGGCCTCCCCAGCTTTATGGGGAATGGCACCGGCCCGGGCCGAAGCTGTGGCAAGGCGCGCGTCGCCTGCCGGTTTGGCATCGGCGAGCCGGGTGACGAGGGCGGCGACATCGCCCCGCATCGGCGCGATGAAACTTTCAGGATAGACGCCCATCCACAGCACGACGGCGGCAATCGGCGCGAGCAGCGCCCATTCGCGGGCGCCAAGATCCTTCATCGCCAGCGTGTCGTCTCCTGCCGCCGAACCGAAGGCGATGCGGCGATAGAGCCACAGCATGTAACCCGCGCCGAGAATGATGCCAGTGGTGCAGACCAATGCAACCCAGCTCGATGCCTCATAGACGCCGACGAGGCTGAGGAATTCGCCGACAAATCCGCTTGTCCCGGGGAGGCCGATCGATGCCATGGTGAAGAACAGCAGCAGCAGCGCATAGGCAGGCATGGTGTTCGACAGGCCGCCGTAGCGCGAGATTTCTCGGGTGTGCAGCCGATCATAGATAATACCGACGCACAGGAAGAGGGCGGCCGAGACGAGCCCGTGGCTGAGCATGACGATCAGCGCCCCTTCGATGCCCTGTTGATTGAAAGCGAACAGGCCAGCCGTGACGATCGCCATGTGGGCGACTGACGAATAGGCGATCAGTTTCTTCATGTCGCTTTGCACAAGGGCAACGAGGCTGGTGTAAACCACGGCGACCATCGACAAGCAGAAGATCAGCCACACGAGTTGCGCCGAGGCATCGGGAAACATAGGCAGCGAGAAACGCAGAAAGCCGTAGCCACCCATTTTGAGCAGCACCCCGGCAAGGATGACCGACCCCGCCGTCGGTGCCTGCACATGCGCGTCAGGCAGCCAGGTGTGGACGGGCCACATCGGCATTTTCACCGCGAAACTGGCAAAGAAGGCGAGCCACAGCCAGGTTTGTGCCTGGGCGGGAAAATCGGTCTGCATCAGCGTCGGGATATCGGCTGTGCCGCTCGTCGACACCATCCAGATCATCGCCACCAGCATGAGCAGCGAGCCGAGCAGCGTGTAGAGGAAAAATTTGTAACTGGCGTAAATCCGGCTCGCGCCGCCCCAGATACCGATGATGAGATACATCGGGATCAGCCCGGCTTCGAAGAAAATGTAGAAAAGGATCAGATCCTGCGCTGCGAACACGCCGATCATCAGCGCCTCCATCACCAGGAAACAGGCCAGGTAAAGGCCGACGCGATCGGTGATGCTGCGCCAGCTGGCACCGATGCAGATGGGCATCAGGAATACCGACAGCATGATGAGCATCAACGCCATGCCGTCAATGCCCAGTGCCCAATGGAAAGTATCGAGTATCTGCACGCGTTCGGTAAACTGCCATTGCGGGCCGCCGATGTCATAATTTGCCCACAGCAGGCAGCCGAGGCCAAAGGCCGCGAGCGTGGTGACGAGCGCAGTCCAGCGCGCGGCATTGGCGCTGACATAAAGGCAGACGATCGCGCCGATGGTGAGCAGCGCAAGCATCAGCGACAGAATGGGAAAACCGAGCTGGTTCATCGATTGACCGCCATCACCCAGGTGACAAGTCCGGCAAGGCCGAGCAGCATGACAAAAGCGTAGGAATAGACGAAGCCTGACTGGAGCCGTGCCGCCAGCACGCTGCCGCCCTGCACCACCGAAGCGGCGCCATTCGGCCCGAAACGGTCGATGATCTGTTCATCGCCGCGATGCCAGAACAGCCGGCCGAACCACATTGCCGGGCGGATGAACACAGCATCGTAGAGTTCGTCGAAATACCATTTGTTGAACAGGAAGCGATGCAGATCAGGCACCGCAGCGACGAAACGGGCGGGGGCACCGGGATCGCGAATGTAATTGCGCCAGGCGATGAACAGCCCTGCAAGCATGACGAGGCCGGGGGTCAGTTTGACGAGCAACGGAACTTCATGCGCAGCGTGCATCAGCCGGGTGTCGAACGCGATGCTGCCCTGCCAGAAAGCGATGCCTTCTTCGGCTTCGACGAAGGGGGTGTGGAACAGATAGCCTGCGAAGACGGCACCGAAAGCGAGGATGCCGAGTGGAATAAGCATCGACGGCGGACTTTCGTGCGGGTGGTAGCCGAGAGTTGGATCCTGGCCGTGGTTGTGCGTGCCGTGCATGGCATGCTGGATATGTTCCGACTGGTCCCAGCGGGGTTTTCCGTGGAAAGTCAGAAAGATAAGCCGCCAGCTGTAAAAGCTGGTGAGCAAGGCGGCGAATGCGCCGACGAGGAACGCCATCTGGCCGTAAACGCCGCTGGCATAAGCGGATTCAAGGATGATATCCTTGGAATAGAAGCCGGCGAAACCGAACACGCCGAGGATCCCGACCCCGGTGATGGCGAGCGTTCCGGCGATCATCGCCCAATAAGTGAAGGGGATATGTTTCCGCAGAGCGCCATAATAGCGCATATCCTGTTCGTGATGCATGGCATGGATGACCGAGCCTGCCCCGAGGAACAGCAGCGCCTTGAAAAAGGCGTGAGTGAAGAGGTGGAACATCGACGCCCCATAAGCGCCAACGCCCGCAGCGAAGAACATGTAGCCGAGCTGGCTGCAGGTCGAATACGATCGTGATCGGCCGAGTCGGGATTGCCGCGCCCAACGCAGCACCCACGATCACCGACACGAGGTGCACCAGAGCCGTCGC
>JANNMK010000325.1:0-10308 GCA_031397785.1 Sphingomonas sp.
GACTGCATTGGTGCCGAGCCGCAGATTTGCAAGCGCGCGACCGATAATCGTGAACCCCACAGCCGGATAGCATGTTTCCGGCCGGTGCAATTGCAGCGCATCGCTTTGTGTCGCACCATGGGTAATCAGCAGCATGACCGACGGACGATCGAGCGCATCGGTATAGGCGCGCGACATCAGCTCGTCATAGAGCCGGTCGGCGAGACTGCCTTCGCTGGGCGGAGTGACTACTCCCATATTGGGATCTTCGCGCCAGCTGGCGAACTGTTTGGGGATGATGTCAGCCAGTTTGGCATTGCCGACCAGATCGAGCTTGCGACGTGGGCGGAGCAGTTCCGCGCCACCCAGAGCCGCCAGACAGGTGGCACCGACCAACAGATCGCGCCGGTCGATCATGATGTCGCCGCCTTGTCGTTGAGCACTCGCCGCAACACATAATCGGTCGCAACGACCAGCGACAGGGAAATGGCGAACAGCAATATCCCGGCGGCATTGTGCAGGAAGCCCTGCGCCACCGCATCGCCCGCATAATAGGTCAGCAAGATCAGAATCAGCACGCGCAGCAGATTGGACACCACCGCGATCGGGATGACTGCGAGCAGCAGCAATAATGTGTGTCGCCAGTTCGCCCGATGCAGAATATAGATGTAGAACAGGCTGATCGAGGTCAGCCCGACAAGGGAATTGATACCCGAACAGGCATCTTCGACCAGCAGCTGATATTGGGCGATATAGATCACCACGCCTTCGCGGGCGACCGGATAGTCGAGCTGCGACAACAGACCTGTCGCAACATAGGAAATCCATTCGCGCAGCGGGCTGGTCAGCATGTCGAGTACCCAGCCGGGCGGCGGGATCAGGAACGCGAGATAGAAAAACGGAAAGGCGTTGCGCCATATCCCGCCCAGTCCGATAAAGCGCGCCGCCGCGATCAGGAAAAATCCGTACAAGGCGAGCGCTTCGATAGCGAGCAGATCGAGCGCCCGGCCAAGGATATAGCCGACTGTCACCGGAACCAGTGCCAGCACCAGCCATGGCCACGCCAGCGGGCGGGCACCGGCCAGAATGTCGGCGCGCGATTGAAACAGCAGCCACAGCCCCGTCGCCAGCACGATAGGGCCATGCGCCCCCGCCTCGATCGACCAGCTTTGCTGCGCCAGATTGATGAAGCTGGCGATCGCAACGGCGAGCAGACCGAAAAACAGTACGCCGTGGTTTTTCACCGCGGTCGGCAACGACAGCGCAGGACGGTCAGCCATCGCCCCGTCGGGATGAGCGCGATCAGGCGAAGACATTCAGGAAGGTGCCGACGACCTTGACGCGGTCCGATTGCAGTTCGTTGACCAGCGTGCGGATATCCGCCGCATAGCTGTGGTCGCGGCGCGCAACCACCAGCGCGTGCCGCAACAGCGAAGCGATCTGGCGGGCATCGCTGTAATGCGCAGCCGGTGGACAATCGATGATCGTCAGGTCGAATGTGCGGATCGATTCATCGAGCAACCGCTTGAAGCGTGTCGTCGCCAGCAGTTCCTGCGCGTGCGGACTGGCCCCGCCGGCATAAAGAACCGACAGCCGCGGCAGCACCTGCGCATGGACATGCGGCAGGCTTTCGTCGGCACCGGTCAGATAATCGCACAAGCCGGTCGGCGCGGCGGGCGGAGTGATCAGCTGATCGACACCCGGCTCGCGCAGATTGGCATCGATCAGCAATGTATTCACACCGGCCTGGGCCATCGCCACCGCCAGGTTGACGCTGATGAACGTGCTGCCGACACCTTCGGTCGGGCCGCACACTGCCAGCGACCGCCGACCGTCGCGCAAATGCTGCCCCATCAGATAGTTGCGCAAAGCCGCTATCGTCTCGCTTTCGACACTGTCGGATTGGGTCAGCGGGAATAATTTGGTCGAGAAAATATAGCGGTCTGGTGCGACAGCGGCATCGACCGTTACGCCGTGGTCGCCAGACGCCATATCGCTTTCGCGGGCTTCATTCATCGGAAAATCCTGGGACATGGCGGGGGTCTGCGTCAGGTCGGAGCTTGAAGCAGCGGAATGCGCTTGAGGCGCGGCAAACTGCGTTTCGTCGGCAACGGAGCGCTCATCACGCCGATCACCGGGACGCCGTTGATGACAAGGTCGTCGGCGCTTCTGACCCGCCGGTTAAGCAATTCGATCAGCAGCGAAAGCAGGATTCCAAACGCAAAACCAAGCGCCAGCGACCCCAGTACCACCGGCATGGTGCGCGGAAAGGTCGGCCCGTCCGGCGCAACTGCGCTGCCTAGCCTGGTCAGCCCGGTTTCGGTCGACTGCGCTTCCTGTTGCAGTTGCGCGGCGCGGGTTGCCGTCCGACTGAGCTGTTCGCGCAGCACATTGACATCGGCGAGCAGCTGGCGCGCCTCAGCCACCAGTCCGCGCTGGGCGAGCACACGCTGCTGCTGGGCACTGAACATCGCGCCGATCGACGGGCCGGACGATACCGCCCCGCCGCCCCGCGCCGCCGCACGCGCCTGCGCCATTTCACGCCCCGCCGATTCGGCTATCGCGGCGCGCTGACGCTGCAGATTCTGCAGATCGGGATGATTTGGCCCCAATGTCTGCGAAGCGGCAGCAATCGCCGCATCGATCTGGGCCAGCTGGGCTTGCGACGGTGTTGAAATGGCTGCCGCCATCGGCGCTGCCGATACCATTGGTGCCGCCGGAGCCGACGATGCAAGCGCCGCCAGACGCGCCGATTCGGCATCCGATGCATCATCGTTCAGGACGATGTTGTTGGCCCGCTCGAATTCCGCCTTGCGTGCCTCTGCCGCCGCCAGTTGCTGGCGCAATTCGATGGTCTGCCGTTCGAACCATTGGGCGTTGCGGGTTGCTGCCTGCTGTTTGAACAGGATGGTCTGTTCTTCATAGGCCGCGCGCAACGCATCGGCGATGATCGCGGCCGGTTCGGGGCGCGTGCCCGAATAGCTGATTTCGAGGATGTTGCTGGCGTCGATCAGTCGGGCGTCGGTGCGATCGATGATGCGCTGCGCCAGCCAGCGGCGAAATTCCGTGTCCGATCCCGAAGCGCGATGCTCGGCCGCAAGATCGGCGGACCCCGTCCAGCCCAGTGCATCGACCACTCGACCGGCGACGCGATAATCGCGGATCAGTTCGATCTGGGTCTTGGTATAGGCGCGCGCAAAGCTTGACGACAGGGTTTCGCCGGTCACGGGATCGGGCCGGACGATATCGAGCATGATACGCGACTGCGCCTCGTAGCTTGCCGGAATCAGTTTCAATATCCCGACGGCACCGATCAGCGCCGCGATCAATGTCGTGAGCGTGATGCCGCGACGGACCCACAAGATCCTGAAAAACTGCTGGATGCTCACTCTGGCTCTCCGTTATCGACCTGTCGCAGCTGATGCCATCTATCAGAAGAAGCGTTCGCCCACGACCACTGTGTCACCGCCCTGAATCAGTCCGTTGGGATCGAAGTTTCGTAGTTCTTCGCCGTTGCGGAATATCTTGACGCGTCGTTCGGACCCTTGCGCGGTCAGCCCGCCGCCGCGCGCCAGCGCCATGCGCAGCGACATGGCCCGATCGACACGGTAGCTGCCCGGTGCATTGACCTGCCCATAGATGAAGAACTGCGCCGCCACCGCCACATAGATGCGGTCGCCGGGGTTGACCACCGGGTCCTGGCTGTCGCTGCCGGTCGCAACGTCACGGATGTTGAGCGTAACGGATTCGCCGCCTGCAGCCCGGTTGAGCGTGATGTCGTCAGATGCGCTCGGCCGCAATCCGCCGACCCGCGCGATGATTTCCGACAGGCGATAGGAGCGGTCGATCGGCACGAGCCCGGGCGTCGCGACTTCGCCAAGCACGGTGATGTAGCGGCTGGCAAAGCTGGCGACCGCGACCGAAACCGCAGGGTCGTTAAAATAGCCGCCAGCGACCAGCGCATTGCGGATTTCGCCGCGCATTTGCAGCACCGTCCGGTTGGCGGCGGTCAGGTCGCCGATCAGCGGCAGCTGAATCGTGCCATCGACCTGGACCTGGACGCGCGCCAGATAATCCTGACGACCGAGCACCGCCACTTCGATGACGTCACCCGCACCCAGAACATAGCCTTCGTTGAGTGTCACCGGTGCCGCTGCTGCTGCCGCTGGCACTGGTTGTGTCACCATCGCGGCGGGGGGTGCCGGGGGCGCGGCCTGTGCTGCAACCGCCGTAACCGGCAGCATGACTGCAATCATCAATCCGATACAGAGCGTGGCCAGATGGCGCATGGTTGAAAGGTCTTTCATTAGCATTGTCTAGAATGTGAAACCGATCGACGCCGTAGCGAAGGTTCCGGAATAGTCGAAAACCGTCCCATTGGCGTTGCGCTCGTCGCGGCCTGCCGCCGCCCGCACACGCCAATTCCTGCCGAGCGCGTAGCTGATCCCGGCGTCGTAGATACGGCGAGTCTCCCGTTCGATCACTTCGCCTGCGGGAACGAAGGCATAGCTGTATCGCCGTGAGGTGATCGACGCCCCGCCTTCGATCTGCACCCGCTCATTGAGCGCATAGGTCAGCCGCAGGGCATTGGGCCGCGAGATGACATAGGCCGCATCGCTCGACAGGCTGTTGGTGACTTCGCGCCCGGAATTGGCCGTCAGCCGCAACCGCGATCCGATCAGCGCGGTCAATTCGCCGCCATAAACCAGACTGCTGTTGCCGCGAACCGCTGGATTGCGCGACGCCAGCTTGCTGTTGGCCAGATAGACGCTCGCCTGGATACGGGTACCGAGATCGCGAGCGAAGCGCACGCCATATTCGGTCACGCGATAGCCGTCTTCCCGGCTGTTGATCAGCTGCGACGGCAGATCGACGTCACGGCGGCTGGCATAAAGGGTGATGCGGCCGATGGCGGGACTGACATATTGTATACCGGTAGTGTAACGTATCGAGTCATATTCGGCGCGGTCACGGACCGGGTTGCTGTTGCGCGCCGTTTCATATTCTATCCCTGCAGTCGGGCGCAGGCCGGTTTCGTCGCCGCAGCTGATGTCCGCGCCATATACTTGGGCGGTCTCGACATTGGTTACGTCGTCGAGCGGCAGGGTCGGCAAAAAGCCGATGTCGGCAAGATCGCTCTGCTGTCGCCGCACCTGAGCAATCGCATCGACACGGCATGGTCCGACACCGACGCGCGCGCCGCCATCGATCGCGATCCGTTCGCGATCGAGCCGCGAGTTGCGAGCGTGGAAATTATAGCCCAGCGTTCCGCGCAGCGACAGGGTGACGCGATTGAACGGACGCACAATGTTCATCGTCAACGTCGGGCTGATGACATAGTCTTCGCGTTCTAGGCCGCGCACGGCGGCGCGCGCTTCGCTCGACCGCGCGATATTGCTGTCATAGCGACCGACGAGATCGATGCTTACTTCGCTTACCGCTTCGCCACCATCCTGCGCCAGAAGCGCAGCGGGCCAAAGGACCGAGCCGATCGTGGCCAACGCAGCGGTGGTGCGCAACAGATTGATCTTCATTCAGTCCCCCATGTCCTTTGTCAGGACAAATCTCGCCAATTTTGCCTATCGATAACGGTTCAGGAACACCATCATTCGCGCTGTACCCATGCCTTGTCCAACGCGTTAACGTCCAATCAGTTAACGCCCAACCCGTTCATGCCGCTGTCTGCTCGACCGCATTTTCACTCTGCCTACCCGGTCCGGGGAAAATCACTTGTCTTCTGCTGCCGGCCCCTTGGCCGCCGCGCCGCCCTGACGCGGCGCGGCGGCCGGACGGGGCTGGAAGTCGGCATTGTTACGGACATTTGCCTGTCCCTGTTCGAGGATGGTGGTCACCGCTTCGTTGACCTGGCGCTGAATACGCTGGTTGCGCAGCATTTCTGTCGCGATGTTGATGGCGTCGTCACCCGCGATCGGTTCGATCTGGCTTTCGCGGATCTTGTTTATCCGCACCGATCCTTGCGCAGGAAGGATGAACACCGCGTCCTGGGGCAGGGCGACGATCTGGCGTACTGCGCCCGGGTCCATCGTCACTGCGTCGATCACGCCAAAGGTCGAACGGGTCGGCAGATTATAACGCGCCAGTTCGGCCTGAACCTGCGCCATCGTGTCGAGCGGTTCGAGCGCCTGCAACAATGCCGGCGGCGGATTGGGCACGATGATCTGATCGACCAGAAAAATCCGGCGCTGGCCGAACATCAGCGGATTGTCGTTGATGAACTGTTCGGCTTCTTCGCGCGCGATGGCAGGAACGCGGGCGCGCACCTGTTCTTCGAACATGCTGATTTGCGCCATCTGTTCGGCGCGGCGCTTTGCCATGGCTGCGGTCGGGCCGGTATCGGCACCCTGTTCCGCAGCAGATTGGGCCAGGAGCGTGCGATTGACGATATTCTGGAGCGCGGCCCGCTGCAACTCGCGCTGTTCGGCCGGATTGGTGGCGCGCACACTGCCCATTTCGGCATTCAGGTCGCTGCTGGTGATTTCTTCGCCATTGACCGTGGCGAGAACCTGCCCGGTCGGCGCATCATCGGAACCGCAGGCGCCAAGCATGGCCAGAGCGGGGAGCAAAAACAGAGCGGTGCGCATCGATGGTTTGCCTTTTTAACACTGCATGCAGATGACTGATACAAGGGTAACGTGCCAGAAACCCTATTCGCTGTGCCTATTATTCGCAAAGCTGCCATTTGCCAAACCCTAGTTTAGGTTAATGGCGATGGCCGTTCATCCTCGACACCATGCGGATTGTCGTTGTGTCTGTCCCGCTATCGGTCACCACCCACGATGCGCTTGACGCTGCCGACGAAATTCTTGAGTTTTTCACCGAAAGCCGCAGTGCGAGATGCTGCATCGACCAGCAATCCCCCCATCTCCGGGGTCGGCTGGCCGGTGGCCTTGGCTGCGAGCACCCGGGCGCGAACCAGCCGTTTGCGCCGTGCCTGCGCAGGCTGCATCAGATCAATGTCGGCAACCGCCAACGGCTCGATCGCGCATTGTCCTGCGGCAATCGCGCCAGCCAGCAAATCCTCGCCGGCCTGGCTACGGACGAGCGCCAGACTGCGGCCATCGCGCGTATCGAACTGCGGATAGCCGCTTTCGCCGCCATACCAGGCATCGGCACCAGCGATATCGGCCGATCCGCCCACTGCATCGGGGCAGATTTTGCATCGATACTGGACACGGCCCGACAAATAGCCGCCCCATGACTGTTCATAGCTCATATCGGCACGGCGTCCGTCGGCGACGGTGGCGGACGCCGTGCCGGGCCAGCCCATGCCGCGATAGCGAAATGCGGTCAGCGCCTCTGGTTCGAACCCGAGCGCGCGGACGATTGCCTCGCTGCCGCGCACCGACGGCATGCCACCGCAAAAGAAGGACAGCATATAAGGAAAGCTGCGAGACACCCGCTCATCGACGATCGCCAGTCGGCGCAGTGCCGATACATCGCATGGCTTGCCGATGAACAGATAGCGTTCACCGCTATCGAGCAGGCTGCCCAGCGCGCTCAACACCGGCGATGGTCCGTAGCGGGATCCGGCCGCCGCCAGCACGGCGGCACGGTCGCGGGACAAGGCGACATCGTTTTCGAGCGGCCGGTCGGCGTTGCCGCGCACATGGACGATGGCATCAACCAGACCCGCCTCCAGCGCATGGATCGCAAGCGATGACAACAGCCCGCCGGACGATCCGCCGAACCGCACGTCCTCGTCGAGCGCATGACCGGTCGCGCATTGGCGATAGGGGCCCCATGACGGATGGACGACATCCCCCGGCATGCTCGGCCATGGCGCAACCACCTCGCCGGGGCAGGCAGCGGCGATTTTTGCCTCGACCGGCGCGGTAATGGCCCCGTGCACGACAGGTCGCGAAAACCCCTTGTCATCGAGCGCCATGGTTATCGCACCATCGCTTATCCCCGCGCACAACCCGCAACCGGCACACAGATCGCCCGCAACGACGCGTGCCAGTGTCGGTGAATATCCGTCCGGAGCGGCTGCGGCAGGGGCGATGACCATGGAGCAGCGCGATAAAGCGAGCCGCCGCGAATTGCCAAATGATAATCGCCGTGGTTTAGCACGAGCGACCGGTGTCTTCGTGCTTTCAACGCCGGCGGTGGGGAATTCGCTTGCGCAGGCTCAAACTCTGTCTGGCCGCTTCGGGCGGTGGCCATGTGCGCCAGCTGCTCGATCTCGAACCTGTCTGGTCGGGCGAGGATGCCTTTTTCCTGACCGAACCGACCGCGCTGGGCCACAGTATTGCTGCGACGCACCGCACCCATTTTGTCGCCCATGTCGCCTGGGGACAGGCGAGGCTGGGCGCGCCGCTGCGGATGATCGTCGGGGGCGTGCGCAATGCGTGGTCGGCGCTGCGCATCATGCGGCGTGAACGGCCCGATGTCGTCATCACCACGGGTGCCGGATCGATGGCTTTTGCTGCATTATGGGCACGGTTGCTGGGCGCCAGGATCATCCTGATCGACAGTTTCGCCCGCTTTTCCGGCCCATCGCTGTTCGCGCGGCTGGTCGGGCCGATCGCCCATGTCCGCATCGCCCAGTCGCCCGCTAGCGCTGCCCGATGGCCGGGGGCTGCGCTGTTCGATCCCTTCCGCCTGATAGCCGGGCCGCGCCCGGTCAAACAGGACAGGATGTTCGCTACCGTCGGTGCAACGCTGCCGTTCGATCGACTGGTCGCCATGGTTGCTGCGGCGCATGCCGATGGCCGGACCCCATCATCGCTGGTTATTCAGGTCGGCGAAGGCGGGATGCGGCCGGACGGTATCGAATGCCATGAAACCCTGCCGTTCGGTGATGTCGGGGCGCTGCTTCAGACGGCGGATATTGTCGTCTGCCATGGCGGAACCGGGTCGATCATCACTGCGCTTCGAGCCGGCTGCCATGTCATCGTCGTGCCCCGCGAATTTGCGCGCGGCGAACATTATGACGATCATCAGCTGGAAATTGCCGAAACATTCGCCGATCGCGGCTGCATCCAGCTGGCGCGGGACGATGCGAGCCTGCGGGCGGCGCTGGCGGCCGTTTCATCGCGCACGCCGGTGATGGCGACGACAGATCCTGCCGCGCTGATCGACTGGCTGGCCACCTATCTCGGCACCCTGCGCCAATCCGGCGGCGCGATCGCTCAATAGGCGTTGGGGTGGATCAGCACCCGGGCGGTGCCGATCAATATCGCCAGATCGCGGCCAAGCCGCCAGCCGTTGAGATATTCAAGATCCGATTGCAATCGCGCTTCCAGGTCCTCGCGGCGATGGGTTGCGCCGCGATGGCCGCGGATTTGCGCCAGCCCGGTGATCCCGGGTTTCAACGCATGGCGCATCCAGTAGCGTTCGTTGACTTCCCAGAACAGCTGGTCGCCGGCCAGCGACCCCAGCGCATGCGGGCGCGGCCCGACGATGCTCATGTCGCCGCGCAAGACATTGATCAGCTGCGGCAATTCATCGATGCTGGTGGCGCGGATGAAACGCCCGATCCGGGTCACCCGGTCGTCGTCGCGCTGCGCCGACCGGTTGCCGTCATGGTCGCTGGCCTCGCTGCGCATGCTGCGGAATTTGAAGATTTCGAACGTCGCATTGGACTGGCCGACACGTTGCTGCCGGAACAGCACGGGTCCGCGCGAATCGAGCTTGATGGCGATCGCCACGGCAATCATCAGCGGGGCGAGCAGGATCAGCGCCGGAATGGTAATGGCCAGATCGAACAGCCGTTTCTTCATGCGATTGGCCAGGCTGAGCGGCCCGCGGGACACCAGGATCGTATCGTAGCTCGCAAATTCGCCCACCCCGATTGCGCCAAGGCGGTTTGCCTCGAGCAGCAGGATCTCGCCGATCACGTGCGTCCCTTTGAGCACGATGGCCCATGCCGCCTGCCGTTCGCGCGGGGTGGAAACGATCACCCGGTCATAAGGGCGGATGATCGCGGCAATCTGGTCGAGCATCGCAGGGTTCTGCAAATCGGGGACCAGCCCGGCCTGTCCGGCATCGAGCACGGTCGCCTGCCGGTGGACGTCGGGAATGCGCCCGCCATCGACGATGATCAGTATGTCAGTCAGCTTGCCTTCGAGCCGCGCGATATACATCCGGTCGCAAATCACCCGCCCGACAGCAATCGACAGGGCGCTGATGACGATCGCACTGGCGAAGGCGAAACGGGATATTAGTAGGCCGGATTGGGTGAAGAAACTGAACAATACGATAAGCAGGGCCGCGACAAAGAAAGCCGAAAAGGCCCGGCGCACGCTTTCCGAGATGCTGCCTAGTGCCTCAATCGAAAAACCGCCGCGATTGACGCTCATCATCAGA
>JANNMK010000020.1:0-2486 GCA_031397785.1 Sphingomonas sp.
CTGCTGGCGCAGATACCCGATGGCCTGATCACCGACGGCGCAGGCCGCGCTATCTGGGACTGGCGGCCTTATGCTTTCCTTTCCAGCGAAACCGCGCCCGCCACGGTCCACCCGCGGCTGTGGCGGCAGGCGCGGCGCAACGCGGTGCATGGCCTGTTCGAAGTCGTGCCGGGCGCGATCTGGCAAGTGCGCGGGTACGATATTTCGGTGATGACGATCATCCGGGGGGAACGCGGCTGGATCATCGTCGATCCGCTGACCAGCGAGGAGGCGGCGCGCGCCAGCCTCGATCTGGTCAACCGCACGCTCGGCACGCGGCCGGTGACGGCGGTGATCTTCAGCCACAGCCATTCCGATCATTTTGGCGGGGTCGGCGGTGTCACCACGCGCGCCGCCGTGGCGGCGGGCGATGTCCGCATCATCGCGCCGAACGGCTTCGCGCGCGCCGCAGTGGCGGAAAATGTGCTGGCGGGCCCGGCGATGCAGCGGCGCGCCAGCTATATGTTCGGCACCAGTCTCGCACCGGGCGTCGACGGCCAGGTCGATAGCGGTCTGGGGCCGCGCATCGCCGGGGGGACGATCGGCTTCATGGAGCCGACCGAAACGGTCGGCAGCGAAGGCGCGACGCTGACCGTCGATGGCGTCGAAATGCAGTTCATCGATGCGGCGAATACCGAGGCGCCATCTGAATTCCTGTTCTACCTGCCGCGCTGGAAGGCGCTGCACACGACCGAAGTTGCCACCAAGACGCTGCACAATCTCCTCACCCTGCGCGGCGCACTGATCCGCGATGCGCTGGTCTGGTCGCGGGTGATCGATGCGGCGGCGCAGCGTTGGGGCGAAGCCGATGTGCAGCTCGCCTCGCACGGCTGGCCGACCTTCGGGCGCGATAATGTCCGCAGCTATCTCGCCGGGCAACGCGACATGTACCGCTTCATCCACGACCGGACATTGGGCGCGGCCAATCGCGGCGCGACCTTGCACGAGCTGCCCGATATGCTCGCCGCTGCCAGCCTTGGCATCGATCCGTCGGCGCGCGGCTATTATGGCACCGTCAACCACAACGCCAAGGCGGTCTATCAGCGCTATTTCGGCTGGTGGGACGGCGTGCCCGCCAATTACAACCCGCTCCCCCCCGAAGCCGCAGCGCGGGGGTATGTCGAACTGGCCGGGGGTGCCAACCGGCTGCTCGCCGCCGGACGCGCGGCCAATGCGGCGGGCAACCACCGCTGGGCCGCAGAGCTTCTGAACCATCTGGTGTTCGCCGAACCGGCCAATGCACCCGCCAGGGCGGCGCTCGCCGATGCCTATGCCCAGCTCGGTTTTCAGGCCGAATCGGGCGCGTGGCGCAACTATTATCTGGCCGCCGCCGCCACGCTGCGCGGCATCGAACAGGACAACCCGGTCACCCACACCCAATCACCCGATTTCGTGTCGGCAATCCCGACGCTCGACCTGTTCGACGCGCTCGCCACCCGGCTGTCCTCGGCAACCCCTGTCGTGACGCCCCAGCATTTCCGCTTCGTCTTCACCGACACGAACGAGACGATCACCGTCGAACGACGCGGCGTCATCGAAATCCCGCGTCTGGGCCCGGACGACGCTCCGGCGACAGCCGAGGTCCGCACCACTCGCAGCGCCTTCGCCGCGCTGCTTGGCGGGCGGGCACAGGCACCGGCGCTCATCGCCGCCGGCCAGCTCGCCTTCACAGGCGATGTGCTCGCGCTGCAGACCTGGCTCGCGAGCCACACCCCGCCCGACCCCGCCTTCAACATCGTCGTCCCGTAACTCTTCTCCCCCCATTTGCTGCAGCGGACATTTTGCCGTCCTCCGCGCTTCCCCCGCCCGCCCGCTTCCCCTAAACCTGCATCGATGACCGAAATTTCCCTCCCTGCCGCCCCCGCCCGGCCCGCCGCCCCCGCCCGGCCTGCCGCCACCACCGATGCGCTGCACCCCGTGCAGCCCGGCTATCGCACCGTGCTCCGCCTGCAATGGGCGATAGTGATGATCCCGCTCGCCATCGCGGCGCTCGCGTTCGACCGGCTTGTCGTGCGCCAGATCGATGGCCTTTATGGCCTGCTCTCGGTCGGCTTCGTGCTGCTCGCTCTGCTCACCATAGTCGTCACCGCCGCGCGCCAGCATGCCCGCTGGGGCTATGCGATGGGGGCGGATACGTTGCGCGTCGCGCGCGGCTACCTGTTCCATACCGATACCGTGGTGCCGTTCGTCCGCGTCCAGCATATCGATGTCGGGCAGGGCCCGTTCGAACGGATGTGCAACGTTGCGCACCTCGTCGTTCATACCGCGGGCACCCACAACAGCATCGTCACGCTGCCCGGCCTCGCGCCTGATGATGCAGCGGCGATGCGCGATACCATCCGCCGCCACATCCAGACCGATTTTGCATGAGCGACGATAATCTCATCGCGTCCGCTCTGCCGGATTCCCCACAGATTACGGCGACCGCTACTTCAACGACGTCCGCT
>JANNMK010000075.1:0-12779 GCA_031397785.1 Sphingomonas sp.
CACCGGGCTCGCGAGCGCCTACGAGCCGAGCGATCCCGAGGTCGAGTTCGTCGACATCAGCCCCGCCAACGTGGCCGCGGTCACGCTCCAGGAGAACAACGCTGTCGCCCTCGTGAACCTCGTCAACGGCGCCGTCCTCGACGATTGGTCCGCCGGCGTCTCGAGCCATTTGGCCGACACGAAGGACGACCGGGCGATCTCCCTGACCGACCCGTTGACCGAGGAGCGCGAACCGGACGCGATCGGCTGGACACCGGCTGGCAACCTCGCCGTCGCTAATGAAGGCGACCTGCGGGGCGGCAGTCGGGACTGGACGATCTTTGCGCCGGACGGGGCCATCGTCTTCACCGCCGGGTCGTCGCTCGAAGCCGAGGCCGTCCGCCACAGTCACTATCCGGACGGCCGCTCCGACAACAAGGGCGTCGAGCCCGAGGGGGTGGAGATCGGCGAATTCGGTCGGCGGAGCTTCGCGTTCATCGCCGCGGAGCGCGGAAACTTCATCGCCGTCTACCGGCTCGACGACGAAACGCGACCGCGGTTCATTCAGCTGCTGCCGACGGGAGCCTCGCCGGAGGCGATTTTCGCGCCGACCGGCTGGAGGCGGCGGCGGACCTGATCGAAGCCGAAGAGGCGGTGTTCCTCGCGCTGTGTGTTGATGAAGCGGGCAAGACGCTGGCTGATGCGGTAGCCGAGGTGCGCGAAGCCGTCGATTTCCTGCGCTATTATGCTCGCGAGGCCCGCAGCCATTTCGCCCGCCCGCTGCTGCTGCCGGGGCCGACCGGTGAACGCAACGAGCTGATCCTCGAAGGCAAGGGTATCTTCGCCTGCATCTCGCCGTGGAACTTTCCGCTGGCGATCTTTGTCGGGCAGGTCGCAGCGGCGCTGGTCGCGGGCAACGCAGTGCTGGCCAAGCCCGCCGAACAGACGCCGCTGATTGCAGCGGCTGCGGTCGACCTGCTCCACCGCGCCGGGGTGCCGCCCGAAGTGCTGCATTTCCTACCCGGTCCGGGGGAGACGGTGGGCGCGGCGATCGTGTCGCACCCCGCGATTGCCGGGGTCGCCTTTACCGGATCGACCGCAGTGGCGCGGACGATCAACCGCACGCTGGCGGACCGCGATGGCCCGATCGCGGCGCTGATCGCCGAAACTGGCGGGATCAACGCGATGATCGTCGATTCGACCGCGCTGCCCGAACAGGTGGCGCGCGACGCGGTGGCTTCGGCGTTTCAAAGCGCCGGGCAGCGCTGTTCGGCGCTGCGCCTGCTGATCGTCCAGAGCGACGTCGCCGAGGCGATGACGCAGATGATCGCCGGTGCGATGGCCGAACTCGCCATCGGCGATCCCGCCGACCCGGCGACCGATGTCGGCCCGATCATCGATGCCGAGGCGCAGTCCGGCATCGCCGCCTATGTCGACCAGCAGCGCGCCGCCGGGCGGGTGATCGCCGAGGGGCCGCGCGGCTCAGAGGCCAGCGGCCATTTCGTTGCCCCCGTCCTCATCCGCATCGACGCGATCACCGATCTTACGACCGAGATATTCGGCCCGGTGCTGCACATCTGCACCTATGAAGGCGACGATCTCGACGGCGTGATCGATGCGATCAACGCCACCGGCTATGGCCTGACATTGGGCGTGCACAGCCGGATCGATGCGGTGGCGGCGCATGTCGCGGCGCGCGCGCGGGTCGGCAACATCTATGTCAACCGCAACCAGATCGGCGCGGTGGTCGGCGTGCAGCCCTTCGGCGGGCGCGGGCTGTCCGGCACCGGGCCAAAGGCGGGCGGACCGCATTATCTGCTGCGCTTTGCCGAGGAGAAGACGATCTCCACCGACATCACGGCAGCGGGCGGCAATGCGGCGCTGATGGCGCGGTGAGCGTGGGCCAAGTCCTCTAAGTCCACGCCAAAATGCCGTGTGAAATCCGCTAAAGCGACAAAATATACGCGTGCGGGGTGCCGATGTGTCTCCTTTGTCGCTTTAGCGCGCCGCGATGCCGAACGGATTTTCGCACACGGCGGCAGATGTCATACGCCCGGCCATGCGTGAGAACATAACAAGATCAAAATTGATAGGACAGCGGTTTGCGCCGGGTCGACAGCCGATCCGGCCAGGCCGAGCGCGTTCAATATCCCAGCGCGAGATCAACCTGCGGTTCGACGCGCTCGCCGCTGTGCCAGCGGTCGAGATTGGCGAGAAAACGATCGACCGAACGGGCGAACATCTTGTCCTGCGCCCGGCCCGACAGGTGCATGCTGATATGCGCGGTGTCGATGCCCCATAGCGGGTCGCCGGGCGGCAATGGTTCGGGACTGGTGACGTCGAGGAAAGCGCCGCCGATGGTTCGGGCAGTCAGCGCGGTAACCAGCGCGTCCTGATCGATCACGCTGCCGCGCGCGATGTTGACGATGACTGCTGTGGACTTCATCGCCGCCAGTTCTGACGCGCCGATCATCCCGTCGGTTTCGCGGGTCGCGGGGACGGCGAGGATGATCCAGTCGAAATCCTGCAACTGCGCGCGCCATTGGTCGGGGCCAAGGACTTTTTCGCCCTTCGAACGGCGAACCACGGTGACATCGACCCCGAACGGCAGCAACCGTTCCTCGACCAGCTTGCCGATCGCGCCATAGCCGAGCAGCAGCGCCTTCGACCCGTAAAGTTCGACCTTGCCGGGCGAGTCCATCAGCCATTCGTGCCGTTCCTGTGCGCGGACGACGTCGCGATAGCCTTTGGCGATGGTCAGCATGCCCATCACGACATATTCCGCGATGGTGATGGCGTTGATGCCCGCGCCATTGGTGTAGGCGACGCCGCGTGTCGCCAGCACATCCAGTGGCATGCCATCGACCCCGGCATAGATGGAATTGAGCCATTTGAGATTGGTCGCGCGCAGCACCGCTTCGGCCATGTCGGGTTTTATATAGGTATCGAACCAGCCGATTTGCGCGGATGGCGCGAGCGCGAACAGCTCTTCTGTGGAGGCGAACCAGCGCGGCTTCACCCAGCCGGGCAGCCGCGGTTCGAGCGCGGGGCGGACCATGGCGGAGGCGACGAGGATGGTCATGCTGGGCTACTCCCCTCCCGCTGAGCGAAGGGGCCGGGAGTCGGCCCGCCCGCGCGCAGTATCTGTTCCATGCCAACCCCGGACCCTGCCCGCAAGCTGGCGGGGAACAGGAAATGGCGGCAGTGGACCGTGCAGTGCGCGAACGCTCGCGGGAGGGCAAGCGTCAGCGCGGGTGATCCGCAGGCTGCGCAGCCCCTCCGTCACGCCCTCTCAAGCGTTGTTCCCCGATGCAGGCATTGGCGCTGGGGCGTGCCACCTCCCCATCGCAAGTCGATGGGGAGGATGTCAGGGGTGCGGTTGGCGGTGCGCGAACGCTTGCGGGAGGGTAGGCGCCAGCGCGGGTGATCCGCAGATCGGGGGGCCCCTCCGTCATGCCTTCTCGAGCGCTGCCCCCGAAGCTGGCATTGGCGCTGGGGCGTGCCACCTCCCCATCGCAAGTCGATGGGGAGGATGTCTGGGGTGCGGTTGGCGGTTTGTGATTCCAATCGTGGTTTTAGCCGCCGAGCTTTTCGGAAGGGGATGCAGCGCGGACGTGCGGGCTTTTGCCGAACAGCAGTAAATGTTGCTCGACGACGGCGACGATCGATTCGGCGACCGTGGCGGGATCGCGCAGCACATCGACCGCAGCAATGCGCAGCGTGGCGATGCGGTGCTGAGCCAGCCACTGGTCACGCGCGGCATCGCGCTCCGGACGGTGGCCGGTGTCATGGGCATAGCCGTCGATTTCGATGGCGAGGTTGGCCCGAGCGCAGAAGAAATCGAGGACATAGGGACCCGCCGGGTGCTGTTTGCGGAATTTGTGTGCGCCGGGGGAGGTTTTGAGGATGGACCACAGCATCGCTTCGGGTTTGCTGAGCTCGCGGCGCAGGCGCTTGGCGCGCTGGACCGACGATGCGGGTTTGTCCGGACGCATGGCTTAGCCCCCCTGGTTTGCTGGCCCCTCCGTCACGCCCTCGCAAGCGTTGTTCCCCGATGCAGGCATTGGTGCCGGGGCGTGCCACCTCCCCATCGCAAGTCGATGGGGAGGATGTTTTGTATCGGCAGCCTGGCCTATTTTCGCAAGCGCCGCCTTTGCTGCGCAAATCGCAAACGCGATGACGGTTGCTTATTTTGCCCATCGATTTGTGAGGGAGGTGGGCGCGCGGCAGACGCAAGGGCGTCGTTAGATATCCAGCCGCCAGTCCCAGCCGAGCGGGTCGCCGTCCATGACCTCGACGCCTTTTGCGGTCAGCTCGTCGCGCAGCGCATCGGACCGGGCGAAATCCTTCGCGGCGCGGGCGGTCTTGCGTTCGGCGAGGGCGGTTTCGATTTCGGCCTCGGTTATGGGGGCTGATTTTGGGCGGATGCGCAGGTCGGCTCGGGTCAGCGTGAGGAGGTTGAGGCCGAGGACGGCGTCATACATTTCTAATACCCTAAGAACATCGGCAGAATTTTGAACTCTCCAACCGATCAATTCTTCGACCGCAACCACCACGCCAACTGTGCCTAAATCATCGTCGATCCACTCTTCTAGACTTAAGCGCCATCCTAATTCCCAGTCAGGTGACGAAGCTATCGAATCGGCCACATCCTTCTTCAGACCGTTGATAGCGATTACCATTCGCTTCAGCCGCACAAATGCCGCCAACAGCCCCTCCCATGAAAATTCCAGCTCGCTGCGGTAATGCGCCTGCAGGCACATCATGCGGTAGGCCAGCGGGTGGAAGCCTTTGTCGATCAGCAGTTGCAGGCGGAGGAACTCGCCGGACGACTTCGACATCTTGCCGGTGCGGTCGATCAGGAAATTATTGTGCATCCACAGCCGTGCGCCGCTGTGGTCGGCGCAATCGAGGCTGCCGCAGCCGGTGCCAAATCCTGAAATCGCCTTGTTCTGGGCGATTTCATTGGGGTGGTGGATTTCGCGGTGGTCGATGCCGCCGGTGTGGATGTCGAACGGCAGGCCGAGCAGTTCGCGGCTCATGACGCTGCATTCCAGATGCCAGCCGGGCGCGCCTTTGCCCCAAGGCGAGTCCCATTCCATTTGGCGCGTCTCGCCCGCTGGCGTAGTGCGCCAGATCGCGAAATCTGCGGCGTGGCGTTTGCCGTCGACTGTGTCGATGCGGCCCCCAAGACCATTGGCGCCGTCCTCTGTGGTGGCGCGGGCCAGACGGCCGTAATCGGCGACGGTCGAGGTGTCGAAATAGAGGCCGCTGGCGAGTTGGTAGCAGTGCTTGTCAGCGATTGATTCTGCAAAGGCGATCATCTGCGGCACATAGTCGGTGGCGATCGACCAGTGGGCGGGTTCGCGGATGTTGAGCGCCGCGACATCTGCCTTGAACGCCTCGGTATAATGCCGCGCGATGTCCCAGATCGACTGGGCATTGGCGCGGGCGGCCTGTTCGAGCTTGTCCTCTCCCGCATCGGCGTCGTCGGTCAGGTGGCCGACATCGGTGATATTGATGACGTGGGCGAGCCTGTAGCCCTTGAAGGCGAGCGCTCGGCCGAGCGTGTCGGCAAACACATAGGCGCGCATGTTGCCGATATGCGGGTAGTTATAGACGGTCGGGCCGCAGGTGTAGACGCGCGCTTCGCCAGGATGGACCGGCACGAAATCCTCGATCTGCCGCGTCAGGCTGTTGAACAGGCGCAGCGGCGCGGCGTCGCGGGCCGGGGAAACGGGAGGGGCGGCATCGGTCATGATGCCGCCTCCCCTAAGGCGTGGTGGCCGGGCCGGTCAATTGGCGTCAGCGGGAGGGTGCGCCCAGGCGACGCCCGACCGGCGGGCGCCGGTCAGCGTCCGCCGGCGGTTTCCTCGAGGCGGCTGCCGAGCTGCGCGAGCTGGCTGGTGCAGCCTTTTTCGGCGAGCGCGGCGGCGATGGCTTCGGGTTCGGCCGGCGCGGTGGCCGCCGAATTATCCAGCGCGGTAAAGCGGATTTCCACAGGCGCGCTCATGCCCGGGCCGGAGATGCGATACCGGTTGCCTTCGGCGATCGGCATCATGTCGCTGGGCCAGCGGCGGAAATTCTGCCCGGCGACGAACGCCAGCGGGCTGGTGGTGCCGGGGCGGGCCAGATCCTGCACGGTCAGCAGCGTATCCTGCGCCATGTCGGCGCGCCACAGCGTGACATTGGCCATATCGGCGACGCAGAAATTGCCGCCCTGTTCGATGTTGACCACCCACAGATTGGGTGCGGCGCTGGCGGCATCCGCCCCTGCACCGCGCACCGCCCCTGTCCGGCTGATGGTGCCGCCAGTGGTGGACAGATACCGGCCGAGCGTTGCGCTGCGGTTCTGGCTGGCCTGATTGGAACTGCGCACCGGGAAATTGCCGGGGCCGGACAAAGTGCGGGTCGCCCCTTCGCCGACCAGCACCACCCGGTCGCCATTGCGCAAAACGACGCGCTCTGTCGGCGCGATGCGGCGGCCGACGGGGTAGCTGGCGGCGGACGGCCCGGTCGATCGGACGACGATGGCATCGGCGGCGGCGGCGGTCGATATCGCCAGTGCGGCACCGGCGATGGCCAGCGAAACAAAAGTTTTTCGCGTGGATTTGGGCAGGTTCATGGTCGTCTCCCGTGCGGTGAACGCTATCAGATCTTGCGAGTCCCGATAGCAGTATTTCGGCGCGACACCGTGCGGCACATCACAGCATGCCGCCTTTTCGATCAAGGGTTTGGCGCGCGCGCGATGAACGGGTGCTGATGCGCGATGCCCCGTCCTGCGGCTTAACCGAGCGCATAAAATTCGCCCGGGTCGGTGGCGTCGAGCCGGTGGATCAGGAAATCGACCGACGCGCGGGCCGGCAGATCGGCGGCGGCCAGTTCGTCGCGCAGGGCGACATAGGCCGCGTCCTTGGCATGAGCGTGCGCGGCGACCAGCGCGGCGACCTGGCCGCGCTGGGCTGGCGACAGGTCAGGGCGCGGTTCATAGGCATCGACCGGCTGGGCGCGGCCGCGCAGCTGGATGCGGCCCATCGGCACGAACAGGCCGCTGTCGACGCCCTGCAAGGCTTCGGCGCTGGCGAGTGCGCGGGTCAGCATCGCCTTGTTGGCGGCTTCGAGCCGGGCGGCGGTGTTCATGCTGTCGCCCAGCGCGGTATATTGGATGCGCCCTTCGCCGCCGAAATTGCCGACCACCGCTTCGCCGAAATGGAGGCCGACGCGAGTGCGGCCGACCGGCGGCAGAGTGCCGTCGGCGGCGCGCGCCATGCGCTGACGGAACAGCTCGCCCGCCTCTGCCATGGCGAGCAGCGCGCGCGCCGCCTGATCGGAATCGTCGATGCGCGCGATCGGTGCGCCCCAGAAGGCGACCACTGCATCGCCGACGAATTTGTCGATCGTCCCGCCGTGGGCCAGCACGACTTCGGACAGGGTATCGAGATAGGCGTTGAGCACGAAGGCGACATTTTCGGGGCTCATTGCGTGGCTCATCCGGGTGAAGCCTTCGAGGTCGCTGAACAGGCAATAGATCGCCTTTTTTTCCCCGTGCAGCGCCAGCCGGTCAGGATCGCGCAGGATTTCGCGCGCGATGTCGCGCGGCAGATATTTGCCGAGCGCCCCCTGGGCGAAGGCGCGTTCTTCGGCGCCGATGGCGCGCACCGCCGATGTCGTGGCGATGAATGCGAGCAGCCAGCCGACGCCGGCGCCGACCACCGGCAGGCCGAGCGTGTCGATGCCGGTGATCTGCATATAATAAGGCACTGCGCCGATGATCGCCATCTGGACGACGAGCAGCACCGCCGACATCCACGGCCTGAGGTCGAGCAGCGCGGTCATCGCGCCTGCTGCGACGGCGATCAGCGCGGCGGCCCATAATGCCGCCGGGAGGAGCTGGGTCAGCGGCCTGTTGTCGAGAATCTGGGCCAGCATGTGCGCATGGACTTCGAGACCGATCATCTTTTTCTGTTCGCCGCTCGCAGGATCGGCGAGGCGCGACAGGGGGGTGAAAAATTCGTCGGTGTCGATGATGTCGCCGCCGATCAATATGTGCCGCCCGCGCATCTGTTCGGTGAAAAATGGCAATGTCTCGGGGGTCATGATCGCCGGGTCGGTAAAGGTGGTGATCGGGATATTCTCGAACACCTCGACCGCATCGACCCCTTCGCCGATCGACAATACTGCCGGCATCCGCCAGCGCACCCCGCCGGTATAGCGGTTGAAGGCATTGGCACGGGCGCCGACATCGACCCCGGCCATGGCGACGGCCAATAATGGCGGGGTGCCCGGCGCGCGGCCCGGCCAGCGGCGATAGGTATCGTCGGCATCGGTGGCGAGCCGGATGCTGGCCGGGGCGGTGCGGCCGTTGGCGACCGACGCGATATAGGCGCGCAGGAAATCGGCCTGCAGCGTCTGGATATCATTGGGGTTGGTTTGCGGTTCGGCAAAGGCGACAAAGGTCGGCGTCCGCATCGCCCGCAATTGTGCCGCGAGGGCGGCATCGGCATCGGTTTCCTGATCGAACAGGATGTCGATGCCGATCGATTTCGCCCTCATGGTGTCGAGCACCGCCAGCGCATCGGCCAGCAACGCCCGGTCGAGCGGCGAGCGCACCTTGCGCTGGATCAGCACTTCGTCGTTGTAGGTGACCATGGTGATCCGCTGGTCCTGCCCGACCAGCGGCGCAGCGAGCATGGCGCGGACATCGTACAGCGCCTGTTCGGCATCGCCGATCAGCGGCCATTGCCCGCTGTAGCGCGCAACCAGCAGCGCCAGCCCCATCACCAGCACGGTGAGCACCACCCGCGGTGCACCGAGCTGACCCAATGTGCGGCGCAACTGCTTTTCGGTCGAGCTGCGCGCGCTGGCGGCATTGCCGACACCATCGAGCATGAAGGCGGTCGCCTTTTCAGCCATCGGGTCAGCCGCGGGATCAGCCATGGTGGTCAGCCATCGTGCCGGTCAGCCACGGTGATTGTCAGTCATGCTGGTCTAGTCGCATCCGGCGGTCCCCCAATCGCTAGTCACCTGTCTAACCGGCTGGGGTGGGGATGCAAGCCAGCGGGGCAAGGCGGAGGCTGGGGCGGGGGGTGTATCGGCGGTTCATGGTTGAACCGCAGCGTCGCGCGGCTTACATCCGGAACGAACGACAAGGTCGCCTGATGGCCGCCGATGCTAGGGAAGCGCATACGCCATGACCAATTTCGAAGACCGCGAACGCGCGTTCGAAGGGCAGTTTGCCCGCGACGAAGAAATGCAGTTTCGCATCACCGCGCGCCGCAACAAGCTGGTTGGCCATTGGGCGGCGGAAAAAATGGGCCTGACGGCGGAGGAAACCGATGCCTATGGCAAATCGGTGGTGCAGGCCGATTTCGAGGAGGCCGGCGATGAGGATGTCATTCGCAAGCTGCTCGGCGATCTGCTTGCCGCCGGGGTCGACATCGACGCCGCCGCCATTCGCTCCGCGCTCGATGCCAAGACGATCGAGGCGCGTCGCCAGCTGATCGAAGGAATCTGAAGCCCGTGCCGATGCGCGCCGACGATATTGCCGGTCTGATCCGCATCGGCATTCCCGATGCCGATGTCGTGATCACCGACCTCGCCGGGGACGGCGATCATTATGCAGCGCGGGTTACCGCCGAATCATTTCGCGGGATGAGCCGTGTCCTTCAGCAGCGCGCGGTCTATGCCGCGCTCGGCGGACGGATGGGCGGTGAATTGCATGCGCTCCAGCTGACCACGGCGGTGCCCGCCGAACCCGGTACAGCCAGCACCATAGACAGTTAGAAAGGTTTTTTCATCATGTCCCAAGCCACCCTTGCCCGCATCGCCGAAATCGTGACCGCAAGCCCGGTTGTCCTGTTCATGAAAGGCACGCCGCTGTTCCCGCAATGCGGCTTTTCCAACCAGGCGATCACCATCCTCGACCGGCTCGGCGTCGAATATGCCAGCATCGATGTGCTGCAGGACCAGGAAATCCGGTCCGGCATCAAGGATTATTCGGACTGGCCGACGTTTCCGCAGCTTTACGTCAATGGCGAGTTTGTCGGCGGGTCGGACATCATGATGGAAATGTACGAAGCAGGCGAATTGCACAGCCTGTTCGCCAAGGCCGACTGAAGCGGCGCGATTCTGTCAATAAACGGGCCGTCGATAAAGGGGGAAGTCCCGGGTTGAAGCGGGTCAGCGACAGGGACCAGTCCGCGCCAACCCGCTTCATGTGGGCGAAAGCCCTCAGGAACAACTGATACTATGCAGACCCCGTGCCAGTTTTGCCGAAGCCCGGTTTTGCGCGATTGTGATGGTTAAAACCGGTTAACGGCACCGCGACAATGTAAGAATAGTCGACAGGTGTCGGTTTTTCGCCGAGTTTCGCGGCGAAATGCCCCC
This sequence comes from Sphingomonas sp., assembly GCA_031397785.1. Taxonomy (GTDB): domain Bacteria; phylum Pseudomonadota; class Alphaproteobacteria; order Sphingomonadales; family Sphingomonadaceae; genus Sphingopyxis. The sequence goes on from JANNMK010000075.1 coordinate 10,366, forward strand.
ATGCTCCGCCGATGCGATAGGATCGGTGCTTGCGCAATGCCGCCGGACTTGACAAGCTACAGCTGTAGTCGATATTCGGCGGGAGTGTCTATGTCTGTAGTCGACGGGCGTGTGACGGTGAGAGGGTGGGCCATGACCGAGAGAATCAGCGACAGCGAATATGCGGTGATGGATGTGCTGTGGCGCGATGCGCCGGTTAGCGCGGCGCAGGTCGGCGAAGCGCTGGCGGGCAGCCGGGACTGGAGCATCCAGACAGTCAAGACTTTACTGTCGCGGCTGGTCGTCAAGGGCGTGGTCGCCACCGAAGAGGATGGCCGACGCTATCTTTACCGCCCGCTGGTCGAACGCAGCGATCATGCGTCGCGCGAGTCGCGCCGCCTGGTCGACCGGCTGTTCGGCGGACGGATTTCGCCGCTGGTTGCGCAATTCGCCGAGCGCGAAAGCCTGACCGATGCCGATATCGCCGAGTTGAAGGCGTTGATCGAACGGCTCGAATCATGATCGCCTGGCTTTTTCCGGCGGGGGTGTCCGGTGGCTGGCTGGTCGATACGCTGATCGCGACGACAGTGCTGTGCCTGATCGTGCTCGCGGTTCGGCGGGTGGTGGCGCATCATTTCGGTCCGCATGTCGCCTATGCGCTGTGGGCCATTCCGGCGCTCAGGATGCTGCTGCCGCCGTTGCCGCAAATCGCCGGCTTGCCGTCGCCATTCGCAACGGCTCCGGCGCAATCAGGCAACATCATCGCCATGAGCGTTCCGCTCGACGCGGCATCGCCATCGCTGATCGACACTGCGATGCTGCTGCTGGCCACCAATCTGTCGATGCTGCTGCTGGGGCTGTGGCTGGCAGGCGCGGTGCTGATGCTTGGCTGGCAATGGCTGATCCACCGCAAGCTGATCCTGCTGCTTGCCGATGCCGAACTGGTCGAGACCATCGGCGCGGTGCGCGTCTATCGCAGCGATGCGGTCGATGGCCCGCTGTCCTTCGGTCTGGTCAGTCCGGTGATCGTGCTTCCCGCCGATGACCGGCTGGCGCTAAACCCCGCTGAACGTATGCTCGCGGTTCGCCACGAGCTCACCCATCATGCGCGCGGCGATTTATGGGCGAATGGTGCGGCCGTGCTGTTTGCCGCGATGCACTGGTTCAATCCGCTGGTGCGCGGGGCATGGCGTGCCTTTCGGTTCGATCAGGAGGCGGCGTGCGATGCCAGCGTGATGGCGCGCTCGGACGGCAGCCAGCGCGGGGTTTATGCCCGCGCGCTGGCCAAGACCGCCACCGGCCACCCCAGCGCCTTTGCCAGCCCGATGATCGGGCCGGAAAGTTTGAAGGAGCGACTCGCCATGTTGACCCGGCCCGACGTGTCACCGCTGCGCCGTCGATTCGGTGCGCTGCTGGCGGTGACCTTTCTGGTCGGGGCGATGGTTGCCACGGCGACCCCGGTGCTCGCGGATCATCCGCTTCCGCCAGCCGCCCCGGCGGCACCCGCCGCGCCGGAGGCACCCCAGCCGCCTGCCCAGCCGTCTGCCCAGCCGTCTGCCCAGCCGCCTGCCCAGCCGCCTGCGCTGCCCGATCCGATCAGGGTCGATGACCGGGTAACCACTCTGGATATCTGGAACGACAATGGCCGCCATGTCACGCGCGTGCGCCTGACCAGCGGCAAGACGGTCGTGCTGCGAACCGAGCAGGCCCCGACGCAGGCGCAGGTCGACCGCATGGTTGCCGAAGCCGAGGCATCGCGCGCCGAGGCCGAGCGGGAACTGGGCGCAGTCGACCAGGCGCAGCGCGACGCCGACCGCGCCGAACGCGATGCCGACCGTGCGGTGCACGAAGCCGATCGAGCTGTCCGGGAAAGCGACCGCGCGGTGCATGAAGCCGACCGTGCCCTGCACGAAAGCCGTGCGGTCGCCACCCGCATCACCCGATCGACCATCGCCCGGCCAACCGGGGCCAATTCCGGGCATTCGGCCCGCGTGCATATTCGTCATGCCGCGATCACAGCCGACTGCGGCGCCGGGGCGGCTGCTGGCGAAGTCGCAACGGAAATCCAGCCCGATGCCGACGAGCTCGCCGAATCGCGCAAGCCGTTGCGCGATATGATGTGCAGCGGCGATGGCAGCCTGGCGCTGCAATTGTCCGCGATGCGCCAGGCGCGCGCTGCCCTCGCCGCCATGGCCGGAAATGCCTATCTGCCCGCCGCAGCGCAGGCGGAGGCCCTGACCGAACTCGACCGCGAAATCGCCCGTGTCGAAGCGCAGATCGCCGGCCGGAATAACTAACCGCTAGCGCTTGCGCTAGGGGAAGGAAGACAACGCCCGCTAGCGCTTGCGCTAGGGGAAGGAAGACAACCCCCGCTAGCGTCTACGCTAGGAGAGGGCAGCCAAACCCCGCTGGCACGCAGGCCGAGGGACAGGCGC
>JANNMK010000149.1:0-5777 GCA_031397785.1 Sphingomonas sp.
GCCCATGATGAGGCCGCGTTTGCCCGCCATCAATCCGGTCATATAATCGTGGTCCCTGTGCTATTCGCGTTTGCGCTGCTGCGCGTGCGTTCGTCGGCCTGGCCGATCCGGTTCGCCGCTTCTTCCGGACTTTCCGCAAGCGCCGCGTTCAGTTCCGCCCCGATAACGACGCCGAGGCCGATGAGGTAGAAGAAAAACAGCACCACCATCACCCCTGCAAGGCTGCCGTAGGTCGCATCATAACTGAGCAATCCGGCGAGCAGCGGCGGCAGCGCCAGCGTGACGGCAACCCACCACAGCGTCGTCGCCAGCGCGCCGGGCCATTTCGGGCAGCCGCGCCCCCGATAGGCGTGCGGGGTGAGCGAGTAGAATAACAGATAGAGCGACCCGAAAAGGCCGGCGGCGGAAATACCCTTTGACAGGGCAACCGCGCCCAGCGCGGAGAATTGCGACGGCAGCAAGCGGTCGATAAATTGTTCGATCCCGACGGTAACGACCCCGAGGCTGAAAGACACCAACAGCAGCACCACCGCGCCGATGATGATGCCGATCGAATAGATGCGGTAGGCCCAGAAGCTTTTGCGCGCCTGCGTGCCATAAGCGCGGCGCAAGATATCACGGATCGTTTCGATCAGGCTGCCGACCGTCCACAGGCCGACCAGTGCGCCGAGCCACAGGAACAGCCCGGTGCGCGCCTGCAAAACGCCGCGGACAGGATCGCCCAGCGTGGCGGCGACATCGGGCGGCATGGTGGCGAGCACCACGGTGAGCGCGCGCAACCCTTCATCGGTGCGCCCGAACGCGCTCATCAGCGCGGTGGCGGTGATGAAGAAGGGAAACAGCGCGATCAGCGCGAGATAGGCGAGATTGCCGGCGTGGATGAAGCCATCGAAATAGGTGCCGACGAATACCCGTTTGGCGACATCGAAGGTGCGCGTGCCGGGGCGGACATGGTCATAGCCGCTTTCCAGCAGATGCCGCGCGCTTTTGCGCTGCGCCTTCTGGCGGCGCGCTTCGGGAGAATGGGGCGAGCGGCCGCGGGCTTCGAATTCGCTTTCGACCTGATCGTCGATCGCCTGGGCGGCGACCGTTTCGGAAGGACTGGGCGCAAGATCGTCGGCGTTGGTCACCCCCGTCAAACGCCGAGCGCGGCCCGGACGTTCCGTTCATCCGACCAGCCGCCGACGAAAGCCTGCAGCGCGGGATCGGCCGTGGGGAGATCGACCATCAGGCTGACCAGCTGATCGCCGCGCGTGCCGTCCTTGCGCGAAAACCCCTTGCCCTTGAGCCGCAGCACGCTGCCCGAATTCGAGCCCGCAGGGATGCCGAGCATGACCGGCCCGTCGACCGTCGGCACTTTCACGCGTGCGCCCGCGACCGCCTCTGCCAGCGAAACCGGCAGGTCGAGGCGGATGTCGCTGCCGTCGCGCCGGAAAAAGCTGTGCGATTTGATTTCGATGGTGACGGTGGCATCGCCTGTGCCGCCCGGCCCGGCATCACCGCGCCCGGCGAGCCGCATCTGAGTGCCAGTTTCGAGCCCGGCGGGGAGTTTGAGATCGATCGTCTTGCCATCGCGCAGCGTGATGCGTTGCGGCGCCAAAGTCGCCGCATCGGCAAAACCGACCGCCAGCCGGTAACCGACATTGGCCCCGCGCGGCGGCGGCGCGGCACGCTGGCGGCCGCCGAACAGATCATCGAAGATGCTGCCGAAGTCGTTATTGCCGCCAAAATCCGCGCCCGGCTGCTGCGCGCCCCACGGCCCTGCCGCAGGTCCGCCCGGCGCGCGCGCCCGGCCCGCGCCATAGGCCGAGCCGCCATAGCCCGCGCCAAAAGGGCTGGCCGGATTGCCATCGCCATCGATTTCGCCGCGATCGAAACGCGCGCGCTTGGCGGTATCCGACAGGAGGTCATAGGCGTTGGTGACCGCCGAAAACCGGTCCGACGCGCCGGGATTGTCCTGATTGCGATCGGGGTGCAATTCCTTTGCGAGCTTGCGATAGGCCTTTTTTATGTCGTCAGCGGTGGCGGCGCGTGTCACGCCGAGCAGGGTATAGGGGTCGGTAGCCATAGCCCCCTAGCTAGGGCGGCGCGCGGGCGGCGGCAAGACGGCTTCATTATCGCAGCGGGCGCGTATATGGGCAGGCGATGACCGACGATCCGATCGCTACATTCACCGACTGGCTGGCGCAGGCGAGCGCGAGCGAGCCCAATGACCCCAATGCGATGGCGCTGGCGACGGTCGACGCCGATGGCCGCCCGTCGGTACGGATGGTGCTGCTCAAAGGACATGGGGCGGACGGGTTCATATTCTACACCAACCTGGGTAGCCGCAAGGGCGAGGCGCTGGCCGCCAATCCGCGTGCCGCGCTGCTGTTTCACTGGAAAACGTTGCAGCGCCAGGTGCGGATCGAAGGCGCGGTGAGCGCGGTGAGCGCAGCCGAGGCCGATGCCTATTTCGCCAGCCGGGCACGCGACAGCCGGATAGGCGCGTGGGCCTCGGCACAATCGCGCCCCCTGGAGAGCCGCGCGGCGTTCATGGCGCGGTTCGACGAAATTGCGGCGCGTTACCCCGGCGAGGATATTCCGCGACCGCCGCACTGGTCCGGCTTCAGGGTGACGCCGGAGCGCATCGAGCTGTGGCAGGACCGCGATTACCGGCTGCACGAGCGGCGGTTGTTCATCGCCGATGGCAAGGGCGGCTGGACCGACAGCCTGCTCTATCCATGAGCGGCGCGCACGGGCACCATCATCATGCGGCGCATGGCGCGCTGACCCAGCGGGCGGCGATGGCCAGCGTGGCGGTGGCGACGGTGCTGGTCGCGCTCAAGATCTGGGCAGCGTGGGCGACCGGATCGACCGCAATGCTCGGCAGTCTGGCCGATACCGCGCTCGACCTGTTTGCGTCGGTCGCGACGCTGATCGCGGTGCGCTATGCCGCGATGCCGGCCGATGACGAACACAGGTTCGGCCATGGCAAGGCGGAGGCGCTGGTGGCGATGCTGCAACTGCTGCTGGTGTCCGCGTCCGCGCTGTGGATCGGCTGGCGGTCGATCGAGCGGTGGCTGGCGGGAGCGGTCGCCGCCGAAGCGCAATATGGCATCGCCGTATCGCTGATAGCGATTGTGCTGACGCTGGGTCTGCTGGTCTATCAAAAGCGGGTGATTGCCGCGACCGGATCGATCGCCATCGCCACCGACAATCTGCATTACCAGTCCGACCTGGGGCTGAATGTGGCGGTGATCGCGGCGCTGGTGCTCGAAGCCTATCTGGGGGTGGGCGGGGCAGACCCGGCGTTCGGCCTGATGATCGCGGCGTGGCTGTTGTGGGGGGCGTGGCGCAACGCCGCGCAGGTTCTGGACCAGTTGATGGACAAGGAATGGCCGGTGACCCGCAAGCGCGCGCTGCTCGACGCGCTGGGCGAATTTCCCGAAGCCGGGACGATCCATCTGCTCAAGACGCGGACCAGCGGGGCGCAGGAATTCGTGCAATTCCATCTGTGGTTTCCGCCTGCGACGTCGATCGCCGCCGCGCATGCCGTGATGCACCGGATGGAGGACCGCATCGAGGCGCTGTTTCCCGGCGTCGAGGTGATGATCCACGCCGAACCCAATGACGATGTCATGGAGGATGTCGGCTATCAGCCGAGCGAGATGGTACCCGATTAAAGCCCTGCCATCGCGCGGCGCAGCGCCGCGCGGACATTGGGGAACTGATCGTCGGTCGAGGTGCCGAGGCGGACCACGGTGTGTTTCTGGCGCGGGCTGACGACGATATACTGGCCCTGATGGCCGATGCAGGCGAACAGGTCCGCCGGGCCGTCCTGCGGCCACAGCGCAACACCGGTCGCATTCGGATTCGGCCGGTTCAGCCAGATGTGGCCGCCGTAGCCCGGATTGGCCGGCGCGGACGACAGCATGAAGCGAAACCAGCTTTCGGGCATGATCCGCTGCCCGGTCGCGGTTTCGCCGCGACGGCGCAGGAATTCCCCGAATTTGGCATAGTCGCGGGCGGTGGCATGGACGATCGAGCCGCCGATCATGGTGCCGGCAGGGTCGAATTCCGGCGTCATGCTGGAGATGCCGAGCGGCGCGGCGAGGCGGCCCTGGAGCAGCGCCAGCACCGCATTGCGGCGAACCGCCGGAGATTTGCTGTCGGTCAGCGCGCGGGCGAGAATATCCGACAGGATGACACTGGTCGAACTGCTGTAATTGAAGACCTGGTCCGGGGCGGCGACCGGCGGCTTGGCTTCGGCCATGGCGGCCATATCGCCCGCACCGTCACCGAACAGCATGGCGACGGTATCCGCTTCCCACACCGGATCGCCTTCCTCGAGATGGTCGAGACCCGAGGACATGGTGAGCAGATTGCGCAAGGTGATGGTGCCGCGCGGATCACCCGGGCGCTGCCATGCCGGGACAGGCGCAGGATCGTCGAGCACCAGCCGCCCGTCGGCGACCATGAAGCCGATCAGCACAGCGGTGATGCTCTTGGCCATCGACCAGCTTATCAGTTTCGAATCGGCGCTGTAGCTGGGGCCATAGGCTTCGTAGATCGGGCGGCCATCGCGCAGGACGAGCACGGCGCGGGTTTCGCCCATCATTGCATCATTGGCGAACAGCGTGTCCAATTCGGCGCGGACGGCGGGCGACAGCGACGGTGAGGCAGCGACGCGGGGATTGCCCGCAGGAGGTTCGGCACGACTGCAAGATGAAAGCAGCGGCGCGGCAGCGAAAGCGAGAAGCAGCGTCGTGCTTGCCATCATTGAGATTTTGCGGTTCATGGCCTGGATGCCTAACCCAATACCACCGTCGCTAACAACCGCTGCGCGCGCGCGCCCTGCTGTTGCCCGCTGGAAGATGATCATCGGCATCCTGATCGTCGCGCTGGTCGGCTATGCCCTCTGGCTCTATCCGACGCTGAAGGCGCAGGCCGAGGTCGGCGCGGCCTATGGCGCGCGCATGGGTTGTTCGTGCCGCCATGTGCAAGGCCGCGACATTGCCAGTTGCGCCACCGATGCAGAGCCGGGAATGGAGATTGTGTCGATTGCCGATGTCGAAGGCGAACGGGCGGTCAGGGCGAGCGTGCCGATACTGGCGAGCCGGGTGGCGCGGTACGAAGGCGTGACCGGGTGCGTGCTGGTTCCGCAATAGCGCCGGATCAGGCCAATGCCAGTTCGGCGCTTTGTGTTTGCGCGATCCAGCCGCCGCCGATGACCCGTTCGCCAGCGTAGAGCACAGCCGCCTGGCCGGGGCTGACACCATATTCCGGGGACGCAAAGGTAAGACGGTTGCCGTCGATGGTTGCCGGCACGGGTTTGGCCATGGATCGCACCTTTACCATGAGCGGTGCGTCCATTGCGGATGCGTCGCCCAGCCAGTTGCATTCGGCAAGGGTTGCGGCGGTGACCGCAAGCGCGCTTTTCGGGCCGACGACAACCTCCTGCTTTGCGGCATCGATGCGGACAACGTATAGCGGTTCGGCCATGCCGCCGATGTCGAGGCCGCGGCGCTGGCCGACGGTATAATGGATGATGCCCTTGTGGCGACCGAGTTCACGCCCTGTCCGGTCGACGATCGGGCCGTCGGTTGCGGCTTGCGGGCGCATCTTTGTGACGATGCTGGCATAATCGCCATCCGGCACGAAGCAGATGTCCTGGCTGTCGGGCTTTGCCGCGACGCCGAGCCCGAGATCGCTGGCGATGCGGCGGACTTCGGATTTGGGAAGCGCGCCCAGCGGGAAGCGGAGGTAGTCGAGTTGCGCCTGTGTGGTGGCAAACA
>JANNMK010000165.1:0-5412 GCA_031397785.1 Sphingomonas sp.
CGATCTTCGGCCGCGCCACGCCGGTCGAGCTCGAATTCGAGCATGTCGAACGGGTGAAGTAGCCGCTAGCGTTTGCGCCAGGGGAAGGCAGAGAACGCCCCGCTAGCGTTTGCGCTAGGGGAAGGCAGAGAACGCCCGCTAGCGTTTACGCCATGGGAAAGCCTGATATCTTCGTCATTGCGAGCGCTGCGCTCGCAATGACGTTAAAATGGAACTGATTGCCTTTCGGCTCAATCGCCGCTATCCGCGCCGCTCGCATTCGCCTGGCGAAAGCGATTCCCGCGCGGGAGGGTGGCTCGCCATCCGCTTGACCGCTTAACTTGAGGGCTGGAACACCGGCTCGACAGAGAGAAAAGGAGGCCTTTCATGGCCAAGAAGATTACCGGCTATATCAAGTTGCAGGTGCCCGCCGGCGCTGCCAATCCGTCGCCCCCGATCGGCCCTGCTTTGGGCCAGCGCGGCGTCAACATCATGGAATTCTGCAAGGCGTTCAACGCCGCCACCGGCGAGATCGAGAAGAGCACGCCGATTCCGACGGTGATCACGGTGTTTGCGGATCGCAGCTTTTCGTTCGAGATGAAGACGCCGCCCGCCACCTATCTGATCAAGAAAGCCGCTGGCTTGAAGGCGGGTTCGAAGGAACCGGGCAAGATCAGCGCCGGCAAGATCGCCCGATCGAAACTCGCCGAGATCGCCGAGCTTAAGATGAAGGATTTGAACGCCAATTCGATCGAACAGGCGACCAAGATCATCGAAGGCAGCGCCCGTTCGATGGGCCTCGAAGTGACGGAAGGCTGATCCGATGACCAAATTGACCAAGAAGGCGAAAGCCGCCGCCACCGCGTTTGACCGTGAAAAACTCTATGGTGTTGACGAAGCCATTGCGGCGCTGAAGGGTGCGGCATCGACCAAATTCGCCGAAACCATCGAAATCGCGCTCAACCTGGGTGTCGACCCGCGCCACGCCGACCAGATGGTGCGCGGTGTCGTGACGTTGCCCGCCGGGACCGGCAAGGACGTCAAGGTCGCGGTGTTTGCGCGCGGCGACAAGGCCGAAGCGGCGCTCGCCGCCGGTGCGGACAAGGTCGGCGCCGAAGACCTGATGGAAGACATGCTGGCCGGCAATCTCGATTATGGCCGGGTCATCGCGACGCCGGACATGATGGGTATCGTCGGCCGCCTGGGCAAGACATTGGGCCCCAAGGGCCTGATGCCGAACCCCAAGCTGGGCACAGTGACCCCCAATGTCGCCGAAGCGGTGAAGGCAGCCAAGGGCGGCCAGATCGAGTTCCGGGTCGAAAAGGCGGGGATCATCCACGCAGGCCTGGGCAAGACCAGCTTTGCCGATGCCGATTTGCGCAAGAATTTCGACGCTTTCGTCGATGCGATCGTCAAGGCCAAGCCGATGGGTGCCAAGGGCAAATATCTGCGCAAGATTTCGCTGAGCTCGACCATGGGACCGGGCGTCAAGGTCGATCTGGCCGAAGTCGGGGCGTAAGCGCCAATCACCGGGTTGCCGGTGAGAATGCTATTCGAAAAAACGGGCCGCGGGATATCCTGCGGCCCTTTTTTTGGACCAATCCGCAGCAGGCCTAGCAGCCCCGCTTTCAAGGGGAATAAGGGAGCGAGCTGAGACGTTGTTCGAGGATGGCGGACGCGAGCGTCGGCGCTGGCTCGCTGCTCTCGCTCCCACCCCTGCCCCTCCCTTTGGACGGGAGGGGTTCGAAGCGCGGCTAGAAGCGGGCGGTGGCCTGCACCGTGAAGCTGCGGCCGCGCGGATCGGCAACGCGCGGTTCCCACGAGCTGCCCGCACCAGTGTTGCTGTCATAGGTGATGGCGAACGGCGGATCGGTGTCGAACAGGTTGCGGACGCCGAACGTCAGGTCAAGCCGTTCGGTGATCCGCGCGCCGACAGACATATTGTAGATGACATAGTCATCGACCCGCGGATTGAAGTCCGGGCGGACGACGGTGCCGTTGGCGATGCCGGGCAGCGCCTGGTTGGTGTAGCCGTTGCGGAAGATCTGCGAGAAGGACACGGTAAAATTGTCGTTGCTCCAGGTGACGAAGGCATTGTGTTTCCATTTGAGGCCAAGATCGCCGGCGAAGCTGAATATGCCGATCTGGCTGGGGCCGAACGGTGCGGCAGGCAGGAAACGTTCGCGCTTTTTGACCAGCAAAGTGCCATCGAGCCCGGCAGTGATCGTGCCGCCCAGCGCATCGAAACCGCCGCGCAGCGCAAATTCGATGCCCTGTGTGCGGCGCGAGCCGATATTGGCCGAGCGCAGATCGAGCAGCGTGATGATGCCGCCGGTGCGAACCAGCCGTTCGGGAAAGAAGACGGCATTGTCGAGCAGCTGCCTGGTGGTCAGCGAGCCGATGACATCGTCGACCGAGATCGACCAGAAATCGACCGAGGCGCTGAACCGCGACGAGGGCTGGAATACCGCGCCGATGCTGTACTGGTCGGACGTTTCAGGCCCGAGGGTGAGATTGCCCCCGGTCAGCGTGTCGGGGGTGATCGCCGCGCAGCCCGGGATCGACGGATTGACCACGCCCGAAGCGCAGGTCGTCGGATCGACGAGATTGTTGCCGGGATTGGGCGATTGGGTGGTGCCATTGAAAATCTGGTTGAAGGCAGGAACGCGAAAGCCGGTGTTGTACGACCCGCGCACCATGAACCAGTCGAACGGACGGAATTGCGCCGAAACCTTTGGATTGACGGTCGTGCCGAAGCCCGAATAATCATCGACCCGGGCAGCGACGGTCACTTCCAGCCTATCGAAGATCGGCAGCAATATTTCGCCATAAGCGGCCAGCACATCGCGATTTTTTGGTGTCAGTGCGTTGATGTTGTCGAAAGCGACGTTGAAAATATCAGGCTGACCCAGAACCGCCGCGCCCGATCCGTTAAAGCTGTAGGTTTCGCGTCGGTAATCGATCCCGGCAGCGACCTGGACCATGCCGCCCGGCAAGCGGAACAGCGAGCCCGACACCGACGCATCAAACTGCTTCACCTCATATTGGCCGCCATAAAGGGTCGTCCCTTCTGCCGAGATGGCCTGCAGCCCGGCGAGGGCCTGAGGCGATTGGGCGATCGAGAAGGGATTGAGGATCCCACTGTTGAGCAGGCCGACGATGCCCGGCGCGGTGGCGCCCGGCGCGGTCGGTGCGCGCGGATCGAGCCCGCCCGATACGGCGCCGGGGACACCCGATGCCGCTGCTGCGGCAGCCGAGGGAAATGTGCCGCGGAAATGATAGCCGGTGCCGAGCACCGAACTCGACTCGCTCTTTGCATAGGATGCACCGGCGCGATAATCCCAATCGCCGAACAATGGCCCTTCGGCACCGATGGCGGCACGCAGCGTGGTGGTGTTGGTTTCATATTCGCGATTGCCGCAGGCCAGGCAACGCCAGCGATAGCCGATCGGCTTGCCATAATTGGCGGCGATCACCGGAAATTGTGCCACGATCGCGTTATAGACGGCGTTATAGGTCGGCGCGGTCAGCGCGTTGAGCGGATAGGCGAGCGGCAGGGTGGAGTTGTTCGCCGAATATTGATTGTTCGAGAAGCGTTTGGAGGAATCGGCGTCTGACCCTGTCACTTCGGCAAACAGCTGATGCTGCCCGAACCGGACAGTGCCGCGCGCATAATAGGTCAGCGTTTGCAGCGGTTGCTGCAAGGTGGCGGCGCGGCCCGTATCCCAGGCGCAGGCAAAGCGGGCGGGCGCATTGGCCCACAGCAATTCGTCATAGGCCATGCCGCCATCGACCGATTCGCAACCCGCCCCGCCCGGCAGATCGAGGAAATTGATGCCGCCGGTGGCTAGCTGGGTCGTGCCGGGGAAAACCAGGCCGGGCAGCGCGGTCGCACCGGTGGTCCCGCCGAGCAGCGTGCCGGTGGGCGAGAACAGCGCATTGGGATTGATCGGGAAAGCGGTGGCGATCGGCGTGCCGCGCGTGTCGATCGACAGCCCGCGATTTGGCTGGTTGCCGTTGACGAAATCACGGCTCGACCCGCGCAGCACCTGATTGGTGCTGTAGCTGACCGCACCCATGATGTTGAAACCCTGTTCGTCGAGATCGCCATAGCCCGCAGTGGCGGAGAGGCGGTAGATGTTGGCGTCGCCGCGTTCGGTCAGATCGGTGAAGCCGCTGAGCGACAGGCCGGTGAAATCGGTCTTTGTGATGAAGTTGATGACTCCGCCGATCGCATCGGTGCCGTAGATGGCAGAAGCCCCGTCCTTGAGCACTTCGATGCGTTCGATGGCGGCAAACGGGATCTGGTTGACATCGACCGCCGAGCCGGAAAGGCCGTGCGCTGCGACCCGGCGGCCATTGAGCAGCACCAGTGTCGATGCAGAGCCCTGGCCGCGCAGATTGGCAGCCGACAGCCCGTTGGTGCCGCGCTGCGCGCCGCTGGTCACATCCGAGTTGGAAGCGAGATTGTCGGCCCCATTGCCGTTGGTCGACAGGTAGGAAATAAACTGTTCGGGGCTGGAGATGCCTTCGCGCAGCAATTCTTCGTCGGTGACGATCTGCAGCGGCAGCGCGCTGTCATTGGGGTCGCGCTTGATCCGCGAACCGGTGACAAGGATATCGCCGCTGCCGTCTTCACCATCTGCGGCGGCGGGTGGAGCGTTGGTCGACGCTGCTTGCGCGAAAGCAGGAGCGCTCCAGCCGATCAGGATGGCGGCGACACCGGCGCTTGCGAGACAAGCGGCACGGCACGAAGAATTCTGGCGCGAAGCCGTCGATGGCAGCATGGATATACCCCTGATTGCGTCGTTTCGGACAATGATCATCGCCTCCCCAGGCGCTGGTCCGCAATAAACGACAATCCTGTGACGATTGCCAGCCCTAGTTCGTGAAGCTGGCGGCATTTTACTGCGACGTCTTCTGTTTCCGGCGCACGACATGGCACCGACGAACATGCCGCTTTTCCTTGACTCAGGGGTAACTGCCGCTAAGTCGCAAGCCGACCGAGGGGCGTTCGCGTTTCCTCGTCACCGTCCGAGACAGCAGGTGTGAAGGAAACTTCGCTTAATGGCCTGCCGAGGCGGGGACATGTCTTTCTCCGGCTGGCGTCATCGCCGTGTCGGCGTTCGCTGGCCTTTTTTCATTGGCCCGCATGACCAATCCCCACGGATGAGAAGAATGGCGGCGTGGACCGACTTTTGTCGTGTGCAGGCAGCCTGTTTGAGCCGCCCCGAGGCATTTTGCCGACGGGCTAGTGAAAGGAATGGCATGGACCGCAATGAAAAGGCCGAAGTGGTCGAAGCGTTGCGCAGCACCCTGACCGGAGCAGGTTCGGTGGTTATCACCCGCAACCTGGGATTGACTGTCGCTCAGTCGACCGCCCTCCGGATCAAGATGCGCGATGCAGGCGCTGCGTACAAGGTTACCAAGAAC
>JANNMK010000241.1:0-5641 GCA_031397785.1 Sphingomonas sp.
GTCGTTATCGGGGCGGAACTGAACGCGGCGCTTGCGGAAAGTCCGGAAGAAGCGGCGAACCGGATCGGCCAGGCCGACGAACGCACGCGCAGCAGAGCAAACGCAAATAGCACAGGGACCACGATTATATGACCGGATTGATGGCGGGCAAACGCGGCCTCATCATGGGCCTGGCCAACGACAAATCGCTGGCATGGGGCATCGCAAAGGCACTGCACGCCCAGGGCGCGGAACTCGCTTTCAGTTATCAGGGCGATGTCATGCTCAAACGGGTCCGCCCGCTGGCGCAAAGCCTTGGCTGCGATTTCCTGATCGATTGCGAAGTCGCGGACATGGCCAATCTCGACACCGCCTTCGCCACGCTGGCGACCCGCTGGCCGACCATCGATTTCGTCGTCCAAGCCATCGGCTACACCAACAAGGACGCGCTGCGCGGCAAATACAGCGATGTCGGCCTAGACGATTTTTTGATGACGATGAACATCAGCGTCTACAGCTTCACCGCCGTCGCCAGACGCGCCGCCGCGATGATGCCTGCCTTCGATCGCGAAACCGGGCAGGGCGGCGGGGCCTTGCTGACGCTGACCTATTATGGCGCGGAAAAGGTGATGCCGCATTATAATGTCATGGGCGTTGCAAAGGCCGCGCTCGAAACCAGCGTCAAATATCTCGCCAACGACTTCGGTTCCGCCAACATCCGCGTCAATGCCATCTCGGCCGGGCCGATAAAGACACTGGCGGCCAGCGGCATCGGCGATTTCCGCTATATCCTCAAATGGAACGAATATAATGCGCCGCTGCGCCGCAACGTCACGATCGACGATGTCGGCAAATCCGCTCTATATTTTCTCTCCGATCTCGCGTCCGGCGTCACCGGCGAAACCCATCACGTCGACGCGGGCTATCACACCGTCGGCATGAAACAGGAAGACGCCCCCGATATCGGCCTGGTCTAGTGCCAATCACCGTCCGCAAGGACGCGCTGCATATCGTCATTTATCCGCCCGACCACGAACCGCCGCATGTCCATCAATTCGGTGATGCGGAAACCAGCATCGATCCAGGCTTCCAGCCCTCCGGTCAGAAACTGGGATGGACTTATGCCGGACCCAAGGATGCCGGACGCGCGCCTGGCCCGGATCGGCGGGACGGCAAAGTGCACGCGCACGAAGCCCCATGATCGGCAATTCGATCATCGCCAATGATCCGCTGTTCCTCGGCTTCTGCGTCCTCGCGCTGCTGGTCGCCACTTACACCCCGCTGCCCGACGCCCGCTGGTTCGATCGGCTGGGCATCGACGGCGATGCACGAAAATACGCGATCTGGGCCGCGCTCGCACTGCTCCATTTCGCGGTCCGCGCCAGCTATCTTTTCGTGCTGCGGCGGCTGGTTTGCGGCTCGCAACGGGCAATCGCATCGAATTCACTGATCCCGCAGCGCACTGGACGACGATGCCGACGCCTTGCGTGCTGGCGCAGCGATCATGGCACTTGCCAAAGCAATATGTTCATGTTATGTTCTGATGTTATCCCCGAGTCTTTGACATCGTCGGCTACCGTCATCACTCGCCCTGGCGCGTCAGCGACAGGAAAGCGAAGCCATCCGGTGCGCCCTTAAGCCCCGGTAAAGCGACAAAGGAGACAATCATAGGGGCTGCGCGCGTCGCTTTTGTCGCTTTAACGCCGGTGATCGCCGATTTTGGAGTGGACTTGGTGGACTTTCGCACCGCTTGCGCAGCTTTGGCAACTTGCATAACCCGCCCATAGCCGCCATCGCAGCATCATCATGAGCGTCAACAGCTTCGGCCACCTCTTCCGCGTCACCACCTGGGGGGAAAGCCACGGTCCGGCGATCGGCGCGGTGGTCGATGGCTGCCCGCCGGGCCTCGCGCTCGATGAAGCGGATATCCAGCCCTTCCTCGACGCGCGCCGCCCCGGCCAGTCGAAATACACCACCCAGCGCGACGAGCCTGACGCGGTGCGCATCCTCTCCGGCACCTTCGAAGGGCGCACCACCGGCACGCCGATCAGCCTGATGATCGACAATGTCGATCAACGCTCGAAAGACTATAGCGAAGTCGCCGCCGCCTACCGCCCCGGCCATGCCGACTATGCCTATGACGCCAAATATGGTCTGCGTGATTATCGCGGCGGCGGCCGCTCCAGCGCGCGTGAAACCGCTGCCCGGGTCGCTGCCGGCGGCGTCGCCCGGCTTGTCATCCCCGAAGTGGCGATCCTCGCCTGGGTCGCCGAAATCGGCGGCGATGCGGTCGATCCCGGCAATTTCGACGCCGCCGAAATCGCCCGCAACCCGTTTTTCTGCCCCGATGCCGCTGCCGCCGCGCGCTGGGAACAGCTGGTCGACAATGCGCGCCTCGCCGGGTCGTCGCTCGGCGCTGTCGTCCAGTGCGTCGCCACCGGTGTCCCCGCCGGATGGGGCGCGCCGATCTATGCCAAACTCGATGCCGAACTGGCCCATGCGATGATGGGGATCAACGCGGTCAAAGGCGTCGAAATCGGCGACGGCTTCGACGCCGCGCGGCTCACCGGTGAAACCAACGCCGATGCCATGCGATCGGGGTCCGATGGCCCCTTATTCCTCGCCAACCATGCCGGCGGCATAGCGGGCGGCATCGCCACCGGTCAGCCGGTGGTCGTTCGCGTCGCCTTCAAACCGACCAGCTCGATCCTCAGCCCGGTGCAGACCATCGGCCGCGATGGCCTGGATGCCGATATTCGCACCAGGGGTCGCCACGATCCATGCGTCGGCATCCGCGGCACCCCGGTGGTCGAAGCGATGATGGCCCTCGTCCTCGCCGATCAGAAACTGCTTCATCGCGCGCAATGCGGCTGATGGCGCGGCAGGCAGCATTGCCAAGCTTCGCCCGACTCGCCAGAACCGGTCTCCAAGACGTGCAGCAGTGCATTTGATGAAACGGGCAGGGACGCGATAATGGATAAACGGCTTACCTGGTTCATTCTAGCCGGGATGGTGCTCGGCGTGATCGTCGGTTATCTCGTTTACGCTCTGGTGCCTCAGGACAGCGCCGCGCATGATTACTGGCTGCGCTCCTTTTCATTGCTGTCGGGCATTTTCCTCAGCCTGATCAAGATGCTGGTCGCGCCGCTGATCCTCGCGACCATCGTCGCCGGCATCGCCCATATGGGTGACAGCAGTGCGCTGGGGCGGATCGGCTTTCGCGCCATCGCTTGGTTCGTGACCGCCAGCTTCATCTCGATCGCGCTCGGCCTTGTCATGGTCAACTTGTTCCAACCGGGGGTCGGGGTCAATCTGACCGCCGCCACCGCCGACGTTGGCGAAGTGGCGGCGCTAGATGGCTTCGACTTCATCCTGCATGTGTTCCCCAAAAATATCTTCGAAGCGCTGTCGACCAACAATATCCTGCAGATCCTGGTGTTTTCGCTGTTCGCCGGGGTCGGCCTGACCGCCATCGGCGAACGCGGGGCACCGCTGGTGCGCGGCGCTGATGCGCTGGCCGAACTGATGCTGCAGATCACCGGCTATGTGATGCGCTTCGCGCCCGTCGCGGTGTTCGGCGCGCTCGGCGCGGTGGTCGCCAAGAACGGGCTGGGCATTCTTGGCACCTATCTCGAACTGCTGACCGAATTCTATCTCTCGCTGGTCCTGCTATGGATTATCCTGCTCAGCGTCGGCGCGGTTTTCCTCAAGCAGCGCATCTGGCAGCTGATCCGCTACATCCGCGAACCGTTGCTGATCGCCTTTTCGACCGCCTCGTCCGAAGCGGCGCTGCCCAAGCTGTTCGAACAGCTCGACCGGTTCGGCGTGCCGCGCCGCATCTCGGGCTTCATGCTGCCGCTCGGCTACAGCTTCAATCTCGACGGTTCGATGATGTACATGAGTTTCGCGACGATCTTCATCGCCCAGGCCTATGGCATCGACATCCCGATCGCGACTCAGATCCTCATCCTCCTGACCCTGATGATCAGCTCAAAGGGGATCGCCGCGGTGCCGCGCGCCAGCCTCGTCGTCATAACTGGCACGCTGGCGATG
Organism: Sphingomonas sp.; assembly: GCA_031397785.1. Lineage (GTDB taxonomy): Bacteria > Pseudomonadota > Alphaproteobacteria > Sphingomonadales > Sphingomonadaceae > Sphingopyxis. The sequence goes on from JANNMK010000241.1 coordinate 4,033, forward strand.
TTCGATCTGCCGGCCGAAGGCGTCGCGCTGATCTTTGCCATCGACCAGTTCCTCGACATGGGGCGGACCGCCACCAACGTCGTCGGCAATGCGGTCGCGACCAGCGTCATCACCAAGTGGGAGGGCATGCTCGAGGTCGAGGAGCCGGCCGAACACGACCTGCCGCGCGCACCGGCCCACACGGTCGCGGACGGCAAGGCCGGGCTCGATCTGGCGTCCGACATGGTCGAGGATGGGCGGACCAAGCCGGTCTGACGACTGCCAGACCCTTGGGCGTGCGCCGGATATGCGCGTGCCCCAAATATGAAGAAGGGCCGCCGGGGCCTTGCCCGGCGACCCTTCGACATGGGTCAGCGATCGGAAGGTTGTCCCGCCGGAACGCGTCGGCGCGCTTGATCAGATCAATCGCGCACGTTCCGAAAGAACCCGACCGATCTCGCTTGCTGAACCATGAGACATCGGATCACCTCCTTTCGCTGTTGAAAAAACGGGCATGTGCGCACTCCTGTGTTTGCGTCGCGGCACGGGGTGGAAATTGAATCATCGTGAATCACTGTGCAAGCATTAAATCGGTGGAATCGGGCGTCGGACGAAAATAGTTGAACCGGGCGCACTAGCTATTAACGTCACTGTCAGTAAGCGAAGGCTCGCCACGCCCGATTTTTGCGGAGATTCCATGACTGCTCTCGCCTCCAGCTTCGAAGCCAACCCGCATTGGCTGCCGCGCAGCGCGGCGCACGCGCTCGACCATATTCCGGGCGAGGATGGCTGGCCGCTGGTTGGCAACACGATCAAGATGCTGCGCGATCCCTTTGCGTTCGGCGACGCGATGCTCGCCAAATATGGGCCGGTGTTTCGCAACAACGCGTTCGGCGGACGCAGCGTGCAGATGTTCGGTGCCGATGCCAACGAGCTGGTGCTGTTCGACCGCGACAAGATATTCAGTTCCGAACAGGGCTGGGGGCCGGTGCTCAACCTCTTGTTTCCGCGCGGTTTGATGCTGATGGATTTCGACAAGCACCGGGCCGACCGCAAGACGTTGTCGGTGGCGTTCAAGCCGGGACCGATGCGTCATTATGCCGATGCGCTGAACGAAGGGATCGGTCCCCGGGTTGCCGAATGGTCCGGGCAGGCCATGAAATTCTATCCCGCTATCAAGCAGCTGACGCTCGATCTGGCAGCGACCAGCTTCCTCGGCATCCCGTGGGGTCCGGAAGCGGCGACGATCAACAAGGCGTTCGTCGACATGGTGCAGGCCAGCGTCGGTGTCGTGCGGCGCCCGCTGCCCGGCACGGCGATGGGCCGCGGGGTTGCCGGGCGGGCCTATCTGGTCGGATATTTCACCCCGATGGTGGCGGAGCGGCGCGCCCGGGCGGCGGGCGACGATGCCGACATGTTCACGCAAATCTGCCAGGCGCGCGACGATGCCGGGGACTATCTGTCGGTCGATGGCATCGTCGATCATATGAATTTCCTGATGATGGCGGCGCATGACACGATCACCAGCTCGGTCACATCGATGCTGTGGCTGCTGGCCAGCAACCGTGACTGGCAGGGGCGAGTGCGCGACGAAATGCTGGCGGTTGCGGCTGCCGGCGAGGGTGTGGGC
>JANNMK010000196.1:0-15732 GCA_031397785.1 Sphingomonas sp.
CGGCATCCCCAGGATGAATATCGGGTCGGGCGCGTCGCAGACCGCGCCCGCCCGCGCCGCAAACAGCGCCGCGTCCGCCACCGCTATCGACCGGTCGACGAACGCCGCCGTCTCGTCGGCATCATACACCACGCCCGCCCGGCGCAGCCCGTTCGCCTGGCGATAATGAGCGAAAGCCGCCGCCGCATCGCGCCGGTCCTCATAGGCCTTGCCCAGCGCGAAATCGAGGTGAAAGCGGTCCTCGTCGCTGATGTCGCCGCGCGCCAGCTGCGCTTCCGTCGCCGCGATATCCGCCGCAACAAAGCTGACCGTCTTGAGATTGGCGAGGCTCCACCACGCTTCGCCCAGCTCGGGCGTCAGCATGATGGCGCGGCGATAGGCGGCAATCCCGTCGCCTTGCCGCCCCACCGTCTTGAGCATATGGCCATAGCTCATCCACACTTTGGGCTGGTGCGGCGCGCCCTCCAGCACCGCCTCATAAAGCGCGATCGCTTCTGCAAACCCGCCTATCCGCCCCAGCGCCGCCGCCTTCAGATTGGCATGGCCCGGATGGCCGGGCTGCTCGGCCATCACCGTCTCCAGTTCGGCAATCGCCTCGCCGGGCCGGTTCAGCCGGTGCAGGACGATGGCCAGATTGCCGCGCGCCGCGCTGAACCCGGGCGACAGCTCCAGCGCGCGCCTCAGCAGCGTCTCGGCATCCTTGTACCGGCCGATTCGCCCGGCCAGTTCGGCCAGCATGCGGATCGCCGCGACATCGAACGGCTGCTCTTTGAGGTGCGCGCGCAACACCGGCTCGGCCTCGCCCAGCCGGTTGTCGGCCAGCGCCAGCGCCGCCGCGATCAGCCGCGGATGGTATCGCCCGCGTGTCGCCAGCCAGTCGGAACGGGGGTCGGTCGCCTGCGTCATCCCCCGCCTTTAGGCGACACGCAGCGCAATCGGCAAATCGCCGCGCTTCCCCCTGCGCTTGGTTTTCGCTGCGGTCCGTGCTTTCCTGCGCTCGGGGGGATTATCAGCATGGCCCAAACCACGACCGCGTCCGCCGAAGACCGCCCGTTCGGCCCGTGGACCGCCACCGCACTGGTCGTCGGCGGGATGATCGGCGCGGGGATTTTCGTCCAGCCGGCCCAGCTGGCAGCGTTCGGCTGGACCGGGGTGGTCGGCTGGCTGTTCGCCATTCCGGGCGCGATGCTGCTCGCGCTGATTCTGTCGAAGCTCACCATGGCGCGGCCGGGTGCAACCGGCGGGATCGCCATCATCGGTGAAGCGCTCGGCCCGCTTGCGGCTGTGCTGGTCGGCTGGAGCTATTGGGTGGCGGTGTGCTCGGCAAACGCCATCCTCGCGCTGACGGCGGTGCGCTATGCGGCACAGTTCGTGCCCGCACTGACTGCGACACCGCTGGCCACCGCGCTCGGTGCAACCACGCTGGTCTGGGCGCTGACCGCGCTCAACCTCGGCGGAGCGAAGGGCGCGGGCCGCTTCCAGGTGCTGACGACCATCCTCAAGCTGCTGCCGCTCGTCGCCGTCGTGCTGATCCTCGCGGTCCTCGCGGGCACCGACCCCGCCCGTTTCTCTGCCAACCCGCACACCCCGTTCGACGCGTCGCAGCTCACCACTGCGCTGACATTATGCTTCTTTCCGCTGGTCGGGTTCGAAGCCGCCAGCCTCGCCGCCGAACGGGTCCGCAATCCCGCCCGCAACGTGCTGCGCGCCACGCTGTGGGGCACCGCGCTGACCGGGCTGTTCTATGTCGTCATTTCCAACGGCGTGGTGTTCGCGCTGCCCGAAGCCACGGTCGCCGCATCCGATGCACCGATCGCGCTGTTCGTCGAAAGCTTCTGGGGTCGCGGTGCCGCGCTCGCCATTGCCGCCTTCGCCTCCATCGCGGCCATCGGCTGCCTCAATGGCTGGGTGCTGATGCAAGGCGAAGTGCCGCTCGGCATGGCCCGCAGCGGCCTGATGCCGGCTTTCCTGGCGCGCACCAGCGACCGCGACGTGCCGACTGTCGCCACTTTGCTGTCGAGCCTGTTCGTCAGCCTGCTCGTCCTGTCGAGCGCGCGCCCCGGCCTCGACGGTGCGCTCACCTTCATGCTGCAACTGACGACGGCATCGAGCGTGTGGTTCTACCTCGGCGGCTGCGCGGCGGCCTTTGTCTTCGGCATAGCCCGCCCGCTCGCCGTGATCGGGGCGGCCTTTTGCCTGTGGGTATTGTGGGGGTCGGGCATGCAGCCGCTGCTGCTCAGCATCGTGCTGATGGTGACTGCACTGCCCTTCTATTGGCTGCGCGCGCCCCGCGCCGGGGCACAGCACCTGGGCTAGGAAATCTTGCGAAACACCAGCATCGGCGCGATTTCACCGGTCGATCCGTCATGAAAGCCCGCCTCGCCATGCCATTCGCGGGGGTTTCTGAACGTCCCGAACATCATGTCGAACACCGGAACGTCGCCGTAATTATAGGCATGAACGCCGCGCTGGTGATGGATCGAATGGCTCTCGGGGCGCTGGACGATATAGCCCAGCCAGTGCGGCGTTCGAATGTTCATATGCTGGAACATGCCGGGAATGGTGGTCAGGATCGCCACGATCAGCGCCGCATCGGGGGCCAGGCCGATCACCCCGACCAGACACAGCGAACCCAGCAGCGCCCACCCGATCATGTCGATCGGGTGGAAATAATAGGCACCCCAGATGTCGACGCGCTCGGCGCTGTGATGCATCTGGTGGGTGACCCGCCACAATGGATCATAGCTGTGCATCGCCCGGTGCCAGACATAGATGCCGAATTCGAGCAGGAAAAAGCCGATGAGGACTTGCAGGACGACCGGCAGTCCGCTCGTTTCGAACAGCCGGTGCGCGCCCAGCCACTCGTCCCATAAATAGGGAGAGAAGGTGGCAATCGCGAAATAGAGGATCGTCGAAAACACGCCCATCGTCCGCCAGAAACGGACATCGGGAAAATGCCTGCTGCGGGCGAAATGATCGGCCATTGCAAAGACGATGAAGATGCCAAGCGCGATATAATGATAAATGGTCATGATGCCCCCCGGCCGATCACGATGCACAGGCGCGCATCATGGACCGGTGACGCCCGCCGTCAACCCCGCCCGAACATCCGCCCCAGCACACTCCTGTCCCGCAAAATCTCATGCGCCGCATTATGCCCCGGCGCGCCGGTCACGCCGCCGCCGGGGTGGGTGCCGGATCCGCACATATACAGCCCCTGTATCGGTGCACGATAATCGCCATGGCCCAATCTCGGCCGCGCACTCCACATCTGGTCCAGCGTCAGGTGGCCGTGGAAAATATCGCCGTCGATCAGCCCGAATTTGCGCTCCAGATCCTTGGGGCTGTGGATTTGCCGGGCGATGATCGCCCCCTTGAAATTGGGCGCATGCCTGGTCACCGTATCGACGATCAGGTCCGCCGCCGTCTCGCGCGCATCGTCCCAGCTGCGCGCGCTGCCATCGGCATCGGGCGGCAGCACCGGCGCAAACTGTTGGCAGAACAGGCTGGCAATATGCATCCCCGGCGGGGCCAGACTGTCATCGACGCTGGTCGGCAGCTTCATTTCGACGATCGGTTCGTCCGACCAGCCCTTGGCCCGCGCGTCGCTATAGGCCTTGTCCATATAATCCAGCGTCGGGGAAATGATGATGCCGCAGGTGTGATGCTCGGCCTTCTGCTTGCCCGGCAGCACCGTGAAATCGGGCAGTTCGGACAGCGCCACATTCATCCGGAATGTCCCGCTCCCGGTCTTGTAGCCATCCATCCGCTGCGCATATTCCGGCGTCATGTCGCTGCGCTCGATCAGCTGGCGAAACAGCAGGGCCGGGCCGACATTGGCGGCGATCACTGGGGCGGCGATCTCCTCGCCGCTTTCCAGCGTCACGCCCACCGCTCTCGATCGCTCGGCGCTGCCATCGACCAGCACCTTGGCGACCGGGCTCTCCAGGCTGATTTCCACCCCTGCTTCGGCGCACGCTTCGGCCATATACCGGGTGATCGCTCCCATGCCGCCGACGCTGTGGCCCCACATGCCCTGCTTGCCGTTGATCTCGCCGAATACGTGGTGGAGCAGGACATAGGCGCTGCCCGGCGTATCGGGGCTGGCGTAATTGCCGACCACCGCATCGAACCCGAACGCCGCCTTGATGAAGTCATTCTCGTACCAGCGGTCGAGGAAGCCGCGCGCCGATTTGACGAACAGGTCCACCACGTCGCGCTGCGCCTCGATGTCCATGCCCGCCAGCCGCCGCCCCTGTGCCGCAGCCGAAATCAGTGCGCGCAACCCGCCGCCGACATTGGGCGGGGTGCGCAGCGCGATGGCGCGCAGCACCTCGGCAACCTTTTCCAGCGCCGCTTCATAAGCCGGGAATATCGCGGCGTCCTTGGCTGAAAAGCGCGCGAACTCGGCCTGGGTGCGCGCCGTGCCGCCCCCCAGTTTGAGGTAGCCGTCGTCATGCGGAAAGAAATTGCTGATCGTCCGTTCGATGATCCGCCAGCCGCGCTCATGCAGCCGCATGTCCGCGATCACCTTGGGCCGCAGCAGGCTGACGGTATAGCTCGCGGTCGAATTGCGGAAACCGGGGTGGAATTCCTCGGTCACGCACGCCCCGCCGATCACGTCGCGCCGTTCCAGCACCCGCACGGACAGGCCGGCGCGGGCCAGATAAAATGCGCAAACCAGGCCGTTGTGCCCTCCGCCGATGATCAGCGCATCATAGCTTTTGGTCATGACAGTCTCTTGCTCCATCCCGGAGCAGGCGCATGATGCGCCCTGGCCTCGGGGATCAATCCGCGTATCCGCCCTGCGAAACTGCGCAGACACACTTCGCTCGCGCCGATCGGCCCGGCATCATAATGGCCGCTTTCCATGCCGCGCTGCACGCGCTCGATCAGCCATGTGTCCTCGGCATTGACCACCCGGTTGATGCGGTTGTTGGCGTATCGCACCAGCCGCATTTGCCGGCGCTGGTCTTCGGGGACATGGGCATCGGGCAGGGCATAGCTGGCGACGCGCAGCAGCGTCGTCGTCGCGGTCAGCGGCAGCCAGTGCATGTAATCGATCTGGTCGGCGTAGATGTCGAACGCCATGTTGGGCCACAGCTTATAAAATAGCCATCGCCGCTGCGCTTCGGGCGGCAGGTGGGGGACATGCGGCAGGTGCGTCTGGTAAAACCGCTCCCACGGGTTGGCCGATTGCGCGTCCTGCAACTCACCCGACATCCGGTCGATCCATCCGTGCGCGGCGATGCGGTAACTTTTGCCGAACAACCGGGTCAGTCCGTCGTGCGCCACCGGAATATGCAGATTGTCGGAATAATTATCGCCGACATTTTTCCAGTTTACCCGGCGCATACGCTCCCATTTCGTGCCGACCGGCTGCATTTCGGCAAAGCGGTAAGGCAGTATTTCGGGCATCGCCGGGGCCATCATCGCGGCCACGCCCGGCCCGTCGTCATCTTCCAGCCGGACGAACACGAACCCCTGCCACAGCTCGACATCGATGGCGATCAGGCCGCTCGTGGCCATATCGAGCGCCGGGTAATCGCCGCGCATCGGCACGCCCGACAATCGCCCGTCAATCTCATAGGTCCAGGCATGATAGGGGCACACCAGCTTCTTCGCGCAGCCCGCCGGTCCCTCGACCAGCCGCATCGCGCGGTGGCGACAGACATTGGCGAACGCGCCGATCCGTGGCTCCGTCTGCGCGTCCGTCTGGCGGATGACGACAATGCTCGTCCCCGATATGTCGATCGTCCGGTAATCGCCGATGCCCGCCAGGTCACTGATATGGCAGACAATTTGCCACGCTGGCCGGATCACCCGGGTCATTTCGACATCGAAATATTCCGAGTCGTGATAAACCCACCCCGGCAGACTCCAGTCGGCATCGGGGTCGATCCCACGGGACTGTATCTGCGTCGCCATATCGTCCCTCCCCGTCGCTGCCGTGCTACGCACCGATTGGCGAAACCGTCAATCGGTTGTAGCGACCATCCGGCCCAGCCCTCGATTCAGGCGTATGAACCGAAATGCAAAGAACAGCCCTAATCACCGGAGCCAGCGCGGGAATCGGCGCTGCAACCGCCCGCTCTCTAGCAGCGGCTGGATGGCGCATCGTCGCCACTGGCCGCCGCCAGGATCGGCTCGACGCGCTGGTCGCAGAACTCGGACCGGACCGGGTCGCCGCGCTCACATTCGACATGCGCGATAGCGCCGCGATCGATGCTGCATTGGCCAGCTTGCCGCCGGAGTTCGCGGGCATCGACCTGCTCGTCAATAATGCGGGCCTCGCGCTCGGCACCGCGCCTGCGCAATCGGCGGATCTCGGCCAATGGCAGCAGATGATCGACACCAACATCACCGGCCTTGTTACCCTGACCCACCGCCTGCTGCCTCGCCTCCTCGAAAGCCGCGGTGCGATCGTCAACATTTCGTCGGTCGCGGCCAGCTATCCTTATGGCGGCGGCAATGTCTATGGCGGGACCAAGGCGTTCGTCCGGCAGTTCAGCCTCGGATTGCGCTCGGATCTGCATGGTACCGGCGTGCGCGTCTGCTCGATCGAACCGGGCATGGTCGAAACCGAATTCACGCTTGTCCGTACCGGTGGCAACCAGGCAGCATCCGACGCGCTCTATTGCGGGGCAAATCCGATGAGCGCAGCGGATATCGCCGAAACCATCCGCTGGATCGCCGAACTACCGCCGCATCTCAACATCAACACGCTCGAACTCATGCCCGTCAGCCAGAGCTTTGCGGGCTTTCAGGTGGCTCGCAAACCATGATCGATGCCCCCGCCGATGCAATGCCGGAACCGATGACCTACGATCAGTATCTCGCCCTTGACACCATATTTGGCGCTCAGCATCCGTTGTCGGACCGGCATGACGAACTTTTGTTCATCGTCATCCACCAGACCAAGGAACTGTGGCTCAAGCAAATCGTCGCAGAACTGGCGCTCGCTCTCTCGCTCGTACGTGCCGACCGACTCGTCGAAGCGTATAAGGGGTTAGCCCGGATCAGCCGGATCCAGGCGGTGATGACTCTTTCCTGGGATGTGCTGAGCACTATGACGCCATCCGACTACACCCGGTTCCGCCATGTCCTTGGCACCAGTTCGGGCTTCCACTCCGACCAGTTCCGCACGGTGGAGGTCATGCTCGGCCTGCGCGAAGGTCCGTTTCTCGGCCCGCGGACCATCGCCGCAGCGGCGTGTCCTAGCCTGTGGGACGAAGCCAATGCCGCGCTTTCCCGCGCCGGATTCATATTGCCGGAAACCGCACTTACACGCGACTGGCCACAACCCTACAGCGCTGATGCCGAAGTAGAGGCAGCTTGGGCCGACGTTTATCGCCAGCCCGAAACCCACTGGACACTTTATCAACTCGCTGAAAAACTGGTCGATATCGATGATGGACTGGCAACTTGGCGGCATCGCCATGTCTTGACCGTCAGCCGCATCATTGGCGCGAGGCGTGGTACCGGCGGAACGGCGGGCATTGCCTATCTCCAATCCACATTGGCAAAACGCGCATTCCCCGAATTATGGTCGCTAAGGACGATGTTGTGAGCAACCAGGCCGGCGACTATAGATATCTGTTCCAGCGCAGCCTTGCTGCCGCGCCGGATCGGCTCCACTTCGCAGCCCACAGCCACCATCTGTGGCCCGATGCCAGCTATGTCGGGCAGATTGCGGCATGGCAGGACGCCGCCCGTCTGGCAGACCGTAAATGGGACCGGGTAATGGGCGAATTATGGCCTGCTGCGCAGGCTCATGTTGCAACCGAACTCGATCTTCCCGACTCTTCAACTGTTGTTTTCGCCGCCAATACCCACGATCTGCTTATTCGCGTCGTCTCGGCAATCGCCCACCGCCCGGTCCGTATCCTTGCAACCGATGGCGAATTTCACAGTTTCCGCCGTCAGGCTGCGCGCTGGGTGGAATCCGGGGAAGCCATTGTCGAAACGGTGGCCTCGGGGCCGCATCTCGCCGATCATATCGTCCAGGCCGCGCAAGCCTTTGCGCCCCACCTGATCGTTGCCAGTCATGTCGCGTTCGGCAACGGCGCTATTCTGGCGGATTTTGCCCCGCTGGCCAATCTATCCCGTACCGATGGGCCTTGGTTGCTGATCGACGGCTATCATGGTTTCATGGCCATCGACACCGATCTTGGGCCTTTCGCCGACCGGATCTTCTATACATCTGGCGGCTATAAATATGCCATGTCGGGTGAAGGCATAGCCTTTCTCCACGCCCCGGCCGGCTTTGCGCCGCGCCCGGTGCTCACTGGATGGTATGCCGAATTCGACGATCTTGCGGCGCCGCCTGGCGTCGTTGGCTACGCCCCCGACGCCCGGCGCTTTCTTGGCGCGACTTTCGATCCCAGCGGGCTTTACCGGTTCGTCGCGGTGCGTGACATGCTTGCAGAACAAGCGCTCGACACCGCCGCGATCAGTGCGCATTGCTGTGCGTTGATGAAAGGTTTTCTTGGAGGCTTGGACGCAACGCCTCTCGCCGCAGCCGACATTGTCAACCGGCCCGGCGCAACAGGTTGCCGGCAAGCCCGCTTTCTGGCGCTGCGCCATCCGGATGCTGCGCGCTGGCAAGCCGCCTTGCTGGACCGGGGGGTCATCACCGATGTCCGCGGGGATGTACTGCGGATCGGCTTTGGCCTCTATCAGACGGCTGCAGACGTAACCCGATTGATGGATGAATGCGCGACGCTATAGAAGCGCAGCCGACCTCAGCCATTCAGGCAGCGGGGAATGCTTAACCCGGTCTTTACTCATTTGCGGCATTGGTGACTGGTTACGGAACCAGGACCATCGGCACATGGATAGACAAAACAGCGGCTTCGAAGATGACGACGGCGAATATTCAGCCGCCGATGCCGGTATCGATAGCCCGCCGTTGATCGGCCAGGACGAACGGCGCATGCATGTGCGCGCCTATAATTTCTGGGCCAAACTGCTCGATGGCCGGTCATTCCCTTCGATTGAGGCGCTCGATGTCGAAAATCTTGGCGATTTCGGCCCACATTCCGTGTTGCTCGACTTTACATCGGGTATAGAAAATCCTGCTATCGGCTTTCTCGGCGCATCGTTGGCCCACGAATGCGAACTGGATGACAATATCCAGTATATCGCCGATGTCCCGCGCAAATCCTTGCTGTCGAGGCTAACCGACCACTATCTCCAGATTATTGCCAATCGCGCACCGATCGGTTTCGAGGCCGAATTCGTCAACAGTCGCGGCACATCTATCCTGTATCGCGGCGTTTTGATGCCGTTTTCGTCGGATGACGATACGATCGACTTTATCCTTGGCGTGATCAACTGGAAACAAGCTGCAGAAGCCGGTCTGTCTGATGCTATCGTCGAAGAAATGGCTGCTGCTGCTGCCGCCCCGCCCCCGCTGTCGCGCCCGACCCTGCCGGTATGGAGTGACGGTCCGGATTCGGCGCATGACGATGATGGATATGGCTGCGATGACGACGACGGCGACGAAATCGACCGAGCCGTTAATGCCTTCGATCCGTTGCCACAGTTTAGGCCCCTGGCATCGGTCGGCGCGAAATTCGCCGCCCGGCTGCCTGCATTTGACGACGGCGGCCTGCTCCGCAAAGCTGGTCAACCCGGCCTCGCCGACGCTGGCGTCGATACCGACCGCATGATCGATGACGACCTTGTGCTCAGTGCAGACCTCGCTGTCGATGCTTCGGCACGACTCGGGCTCGCCGACTGGCTTGCCGCTGCACGCGCTTCGGCACACGTCGCGGCGCAGGCCAATGCACGCGGACATGCCGCCTTGTACCTGGCAATTGGCCGGGCGTGGGGTTTCGCCTGCGCCGCTGCCAATGCGCCCGATGATTATGCTGAATTGCTCGACGAAGCAGGCATCGCCACCTCGCCTCGCGCCCCATTGACCCCGGTTGTCAAACTGGTGTTCGGCGCTGCGCACGACAAAACTCGAGTTGCGGAATATGCTGCCGTTCTGGGCCATGCCGCGCAACAGGGGATTGGGCCCGATGCCCTCCCAGACTATCTTTCCGGTTATTCCGGCGGGCTTAAGGGGCTGGTGCGCGATGTGCGTGCCGCCGCCCGTTCCTCTCGTCCGGCAGTCGATCGTCGTGCCGACGATGCTGCGCTACTTGCCGGAGCACCAGTGCTGGCATCGCTTGGTACGGAATTTATCGATAGCGAAAGCGAATTCGTCCTGCTGCTGGCGCGCCGTGAAGCCGACGGAAGTCTCTCGATAATCGGGCATCGCGACGGCGACAGCGCGCTCACGGTTCGTGCCATGCGTGATATTGCCCGCCACCAGAGCAGCTGATCGCTCCATAAGTCGCTGTAACTTAATTACACTGTTTTGAACGATGATTCTCGTCCGGGGGTTGAGCCTCCGGCGGGACGCGCGCATAGGCTTAAGGCTGTAACGCAAGAGCGAATCGCACCGGCGACACTATGGTGCCAGGGCCCGGCAAGATGCGGACGGGACGGGACAGCATGACGACAATCGCAAAAGCTGCGGCCAAAGCAGCACGGGACCAGGCAGAGCCGCCACCGCCTGCCGCCATTGTCGAAATGCTGCGCAATGCACTGTCGAACAGCGCTCTGCCTGATGACGAACTCGATATGGTCGATGATGGCTGGGTGTCGGCTGCGACTTTTGTGGCAGGCATTGCGATGCGTCGCGTGTCGGGCAAGCCGGCAATTGCGATAGAGACGCTGTCCGGCAGTGCAGGCACCCGGCGCATGCGGCTCGCTATCATCAACGACGATATGCCCTTCCTGGTCGATTCTGTAGCAGGCGCGGTTGCGGCCGCTGGTCTGGCCGTCGATCGGATCATTCATCCTGTTGTGCCGGTCCGGCGCGATGGAGAAGGACAATTGACGGCCGTATTTGATCGCGAAGCAAGCGGCGAACGTCGTGAATCGATGATCTACATGGAGCTTGAGCGCGCCGATGCGAAGGCCAGGCGCGAACTCGGCAGCGCAATAGGGGCAGTGCTGGGCGATGTCCGCGCGGCAGTGTCCGACTGGCTAAAGCTGCAGGCGGCGATGCAGGAAGATGCCGCGCGGCTGGGCGATGGCGAAGCGGCTGCCTTACTGCGCTGGTTCCTTGATCGCAATTTTACGCTGCTCGGCTATGAACAGCGTGATCGCGCTGGCGCGGTTGCGGGTCAGCTCGGGGTATGCAGCACCGGCGGGCCGGCAATGCTCGCCGACGGCACGTTGCAAGCAGCGATCACCTGGTTCGAACGCGGCGGCAAAGTTCCACTGATCGTCAAATCCAACTGTATCGCAACCGTCCATCGCCGTGTCCTCATCGATCTCGTCATCCTGCCGCTGCATGGCAACGGCGGGGTTACCGGCTTGTCAATCCATGCCGGGCTGTGGACCAGCGCCGCTTTGTCGAGTCCGCCAGAACGGGTACCGATGCTGCGCACCGCGCTAGCAGAGCTCACCCGCAAATTCGGTTTCGATACATCGGGCCACGCCGGAAAGGCGCTGGCGCATGTGTTGACGCAGTTGCCGCACGATCTTTTGGTGGCAACCGATACCGCCCAGCTCGAATCGATCGCGCTCGATGCCATGTCGATCGCGGATCGCCCGCGGCCAAAGCTGGCGTTCATCCAGTCGGCGTTGAAACGCCATCTGTTCGCATTCGTGTGGCTGCCGCGCGACGAAGTGTCGACCAACCGCCGCACCGCGATTCAGAAGCTGCTGACCGAACGCGCCAGAGCGCGGATGCTGAGCTGGAGCATTTCGATGGAGGAGGGCGGCGCGGCCTTGCTACGCTATACGCTTGATCTGCGTGACGGCGGCGTCGTTCCCGATGTCGATGCGCTCGATGCCGAACTTGAAGCGATGGTGCGCGGTTGGGTGCCGGGGATCGAAAGCGCGCTTGCCAGATTGGGCGATGAAGGGCGGGCGTCGGCTCTTGCCAGCAGGTTCTCGCCGATCTTTCCGCAGGCCTACCGCCTCACGCATACGCCGGAGGATGCCGCTCTCGATATCATGCGCTTGCGCGATATCGGGGCCGATCGCCCGCTTGATGTCCGGCTCGTGGCGCGCAGCGAAAGCGGCGGGGATGGTCTTCGGCTAAAGGTTTACAGTGCAACCGGCGCGCTGCCGCTGTCACGGCTCGTTCCGGTGCTGGAGAATTTCGGATTCACAGTTCTGGAGGAAATGCCGACCGCACTGGAAGACGAAGCAGGGGGATATATCCACGATCTGTCGCTGTCGGATGGCGGGGTCGCGATCGATGCCGCACGGACCGCGGTGGTCGAACATGCTGTGGCCGATGTGCTGCAGGGGCGGGCGGAAAATGACCTGTTCAACCAGCTGGTCGTCATTACTGCTGTCGATCCTGCCGCCATCATATGGCTGCGTGCATGGTTCCGCTATTTGCGACAGACCGGCGTCGCCTATTCGATGGCGACATTCGTGCAGGCCTTGCGCGGTGCACCCGCCGTCGCACGCGGCCTCGTTGCCTTGTTCGCAGGTCTGCACGACCCCGACCATTGTTCGGCGAAATCGGCCGAGGCGGCTCGTGCGGCGATCCTTACCGGCCTTGATGATGTAGCGGCGATCGATGAAGATCGCATTCTTCGCCTGATGCATGCCGTCGTCGAAGCGACACTACGCACCAATGCCTTTGCGCCCGCGGCCTTTGATCCTGCGACCGGGGGAGCGCTGGCGTTCAAGATCGACAGCGCACGCGTTCCGGGACTGCCGCGCCCACTGCCGTGGAGAGAGATTTTCGTCTATTCGCCGCGCGTCGAAGGCATTCATTTGCGTGCAGGACCAGTGGCGCGCGGCGGCTTGCGCTGGTCCGATCGGCGCGACGATTTTCGCACCGAAATTCTAGGTTTGATGAAGGCGCAGCGCGTCAAGAATGCCGTGATCGTGCCAACAGGGGCCAAGGGCGGCTTTTATCCAAAGGCGCTGCCCGATATTAACGCAGGCCGCGACGCGTGGCTCGCCGAGGGCACCGAATGCTATCGCATTTTCATCCGCACTTTATTGTCCATCACCGATAATCGCAGCGGCGATACGGTGGTCTATCCTGCCAATGTGGTGGTCCGCGATGGCCCTGACCCCTATTTTGTCGTCGCCGCGGACAAGGGGACTGCGACTTTTTCAGATGTGGCCAATGCGCTCGCCCTAGAACGCGATTTCTGGCTTGGCGATGCGTTCGCCAGTGGTGGGTCGAACGGCTATGATCACAAGGCGATGGGGATTACCGCCAAGGGCGCGTGGCTCTCGGTCCAGCGCCACTTCAGCGAATTGGGTACCGATGTTCAGACTGACCCGATCACCGTGGCTGGGGTGGGCGATATGTCGGGCGATGTGTTCGGTAATGGCATGCTGCTCTCAAAGACATTGCGAATTATTGCTGCCTTCGATCACCGCCATATCTTTATCGACCCGACTCCCGATGCAGCGTCGAGCTGGACGGAGCGCGCGCGCCTGTTCGCACTGCCGCGATCCAGCTGGGCCGACTATGATACAGCGCTGATTTCCAAAGGCGGTGGTGTGTTCGCGCGCAGTCAGAAAGTCATACCGCTGTCGCCGGAGGCGCAGGCAGCGCTCGGCATGGCCGCTGACCATCTGGAACCGGCCGCTTTGATATCCGCCATTCTCAAGGCACCGGTCGACCTGCTGTGGTTCGGCGGCATCGGCACCTATGTAAAGGCGGCATCGGAAAATAATGCCGAGGTCGGCGATCCAGCCAATGACCGGCTCCGGATCGATGCCGAGGCGCTGCGCAGCCGTGTCGTCGGCGAAGGCGCCAACCTTGGGATCACCCAGGCCGCGCGTATCGCTTTTTCGGCGCGTGGCGGCCGGATCAACACCGATTTTATCGACAACAGCGCCGGGGTCGATTGTTCGGATAATGAGGTCAATATCAAGATCGCGCTCAATACTGAGGTTCGCGAAGGGCGGCTCGGTGCGGAGGCGCGCAATATATTGCTCGCCTCGATGACCGACGATGTCGCCGAACTGGTGCTGGCCGACAACCGCCTCCAGGCGCTGGCTTTGTCAATTGCCGAGACCGGCGGTGCAGCAGCACTCCCGTCTATGGTTCGCTTGATGGAGCGGTTCGAGAGCGAAGGCCGTCTTGACCGCGCTGTCGAAGGACTGGCGGGTAATGACGATTATATCCGCCGCGTTCAGGAAGGACGCGGGCTGACCCGGCCCGAACTGGCCGTGATCCTCTCGACGGCCAAACTGACCATCCAGGACGCCGCCGAAAACGGCAAATTAGGTGGCGATCCCTTGCTGGACGATGAGCTTCTTGCCGCTTTTCCTGAGGCGATGGTCGCAGCACATCGCGACGCCATCCTCGCGCATCAGCTGCGGGGCGAAATCGTCGCGACCAAGGTCGCCAATCGGCTGGTCAACCGCATGGGTCTGATCCATCCGTTCGAGCTTGCAGAGGAAGAGGGCGTCGGCATGGCTGATGTCGCCGAAGCCTTCGTCGTCGCCGAACGCCTGTTCGATCTGCCGGCGCTATGGGCGGCAATCGACCGGGCCGACATGGCAGAAGGAACCCGGCTAGGCCTTTATGGCGATGTGGCAGTGGAATTGCGGGCGCATATGGCCGATCTTATTCGCAACAGCGTGGCGAACCGAACCCTTGCGCAGTGCGTCGCCGATCTTGCCCCCGGCATTGCCGAACTCGATCGCCATCGCGACCATTTATTGCGCCCGCAAGCGCGCGAACAGACCAATGCCTTTGCTCATCGCCTGATCGACAATGGGACGCCAGCGGCATTGGCGCGGGCGATCGTTCATCTTGCCGAAGTTGATGGCGCAGTGGGGATCGTGTCCCTGTCGAAACGGCTTGGCGTCGATGCGATGCCTCTCACCGCCGCCTTTACCGCGCTCGGCCACGCCACCGGACTCGACTGGGCGCAAGGGGTCGCCATGCTTCTTTCGCCAAGCGATCCATGGGAACGGCTGCTGGTTGCCGGGCTGGCACGCGATTTTCAACAGATGCGCCTCGACACCATTGCCCGCTTGGCGGGGGAACCCGAAGCGGCGACCAACGAATGGCTTGCTCGGCACGATGGTCGCGTTCGCCAATTCCGCACCTTCGTCGATCGCGCCAAGGCCAGTCCGCAGCCATCGCCCGCGATGCTGGCACAATTGGCGGGCCAAGCGCGGACGTTGCTGGCGCGGGCCTAACACGAAAAGGGCCGGGTCAGACCCGGCCCTTCGTCTGAGGTAATGCTCGACTTAGCGGCAGCGCAGGCCGCCACGGTCAATTTCGCGGCCTAGCAGTGCGCCACCCGCAGCACCCAAAATGGTGCCCAAGGTGCGGTTGCGACCGCCATCGATCTCGCGACCGGCGAGTGCACCAACTGCACCACCGATGATCAGACCGGTAGTCCCATTGCCACGGCGGCAGCGATACCGGCCCTGCTCGTCCTGCCAGATACGGTCGTTACGCCCCAAGCGACGAGGTTCGTTGTAACGGCCGTAGCGATCGTAATTGCGCCGATCGTCCCGGCGGTCGAACGAACGGCTATCATCATGGCGCTGACTGTAGCTGTCGGTCGGCGTCAAATTGGGCGACGCAGAGAGCGCAGGAGCAGTCGGCACCATCAGGGTGGCGGCCGCGATGGCAAACAGGGTCTTAGTCATGGGAATATCCTTTCTCATGTCTGTTGGAATCGATGGGAGAACGTTCCGACTATGGCATCGGGTCCATGAACGGCA
>JANNMK010000214.1:0-2161 GCA_031397785.1 Sphingomonas sp.
GAGAAAACCCAAGCCGCTAGCGTTTACGCTAGGGGAAGGCAGAGAAAACCCAAGCCGCTAGCGTTTACGCTAGGGGAAGGCAGAGAAAACCCAAGCCGCTAGCGTTTACGCTAGGGGAAGGCAGAGAAAAAATGTCCGAAGAATTCTACCGCATGAAGCGCTTGCCGCCCTATGTCATCGCCGAAGTGAACGCGATGCGGGCCGCCGCGCGCGCCGGCGGCGAGGACATCATCGATCTCGGCATGGGCAATCCCGATCTGCCGCCTGCCCCGCACGTCATCGCCAAATTGTGCGAAGTCGCGCAAAAACCCGACGCCCACGGCTATTCCGCGTCAAAGGGCATTCCCGGCCTGCGCAAGGCCCAGGCTAATTATTACCAGCGCCGCTTCAACGTCGATCTCGATCCCGAAACCGAAGTCGTCATGACGATGGGCTCGAAGGAGGGCCTCGCCAGCCTCGCCACCGCGATGACCGCGCCGGGCGACGTCGTGCTCGCCCCCAACCCCAGCTATCCCATCCACACTTTCGGCTTTATCATCGCCGGCGCGACGATCCGCAGCGTGCCGACGACGCCCGACGAAAACTACTGGCGCAGCCTCGAACGCGCGATGGCATTCACCGTGCCGCGTCCGTCCATCCTGATCGTCAATTATCCTTCGAACCCGACCGCCGAAACTGTCGATCTCGCCTTTTACGAACGGCTGGTCGACTGGGCCCGGGCGAACCGCGTCTGGGTGCTGTCCGACCTTGCCTATTCGGAACTTTATTTCGACGGCAAGCCGACCCGCTCGATCCTCGAAGTGCCGGGCGCCAAGGATCTGGCGGTCGAATTCACGTCTTTGAGCAAGACCTACTCGATGGCCGGCTGGCGGGTCGGCTTCGCGGTCGGCAACCGCCAGCTGATCGCGGCGCTGACCCGGGTCAAATCCTACCTCGATTATGGCGCTTTCACCCCCATTCAGGCCGCGGCCTGCGCCGCTTTGAACGGCCCGCAGGATATCGTCGCCAGCAACCGTCTGCTCTATCACAAGCGCCGCGACGTGCTGGTAGAAAGCTTCGGCCGCGCCGGCTGGGACATTCCCAGCCCGGCCGCCTCGATGTTCGCCTGGGCCCCCTTGCCACCGGCGTTCCGCGACATGGGCAGCCTCGAATTCTCCAAACAACTGCTCACGCACGCTGGCGTCGCCGTCGCCGCCGGGGTCGGCTATGGCGAGGAGGGCGAAGGCTATGTCCGCATCGCCATGGTCGAAAACGAACAGCGCATCCGCCAGGCGGCGCGCAACATCAAACGCTGGTTCCAGTCAAAGGGCGTCAACAGCGCCCACATCAGCCGCGACGCGGCCTGACCGCATCCCCGACCCGTGATTGCCGACACGATCTCGCTCAGCCTGGCACCGGCGTTTCTGCTGGTCGCCACGGGCAGCTTTCTCAACGTCATCACCGGGCGGCTGGCCCGCGTCGTCGATCGTGCCCGCGATCTCCAGTTCCGGCACGCCACCACCGAAGGGCTGGAGCATGACCGGGTGGTCCGCGAACTGCGCCGGCTCGATCGGCGGATGGACGTGATCAACTGGTCGATCGCGCTGTGCGTCGCCTGCGGCATTGTCGTCTGTGTGCTGGTCGCCATGCTGTTCGTCGCGGGTACCGGTCGCGAAGGGCTGGCGGTGCCGATCGCCGCGGCCTTCAGCCTCGCCATGCTGCTTCTGACCGCCGGTCTCGCTGCCTTCCTGATCGAGGTGCGGCTGGCTATCCAGAATATCCATGTGCCGATGGAGCTGCTCGAACGGGAGGAGGCCGACAAGAAGAGCCGCAGCCTGCTCGGCCGTTAGGGCTGGATCGATGCGCGATAGGTCGGCAGCACCCGCATCCGGCTCGCCTGTTCATAGGCATGGCCGGCGTTCAGCACCCGCGCATCGTCCCATGCGGTGCCGATGAAGCTGATGCCGATCGGCAGGCCCTCCACGCTGCCCATCGGCACCGTCAGATGCGGATATCCTGCTACGGCCGGCAATTGGCTAGAACTCGGTCCGCCGAAATTGTCGCCGTTGACCAGGTCGATCGCCCAGGCCGGCCCGTTGGTCACCCCGACCAGCAGATCGACACTGTTGGCGCTGCGCAGCCGGTCGATGCCGTCCGGTCCCGCCACCCGCCGCGCCCGGTC
>JANNMK010000222.1:0-2466 GCA_031397785.1 Sphingomonas sp.
GTTGCGATCAGTAGCATCGATGCAAAAGTGGAGCGCATATCTACCTCCATAGTAGCATTACGTTGGCAGCGCAGATTGCCGCCTGAAACCTGTCGCCAGGATGAACGAAAAAGGGCGGACCCGGTGGCCCGCCCTTTATCGAAAAGGTATGGCTGATTGATCAGAAGGTAAAACCGAGCTCCACGCCCCAGATGCGCGGTTCGTTAACGAAGCCGGTGAGGTTGTTGAAATCGACGCCGCCGACCGCAGACGTATCACCGGTGATGTTGCGGACGAATGCGGACAGGTCGTAATTTGCCCGCTTGTAACCGATGCGCAGACCGCCTTCGAGCATGCTCTTGTCCTGAAACTCGACCGAGCGATACAGGGTGAAATGAATTTGCGAGCGATAAGCCCAATCGGTGTAGGCATAGATTTCGCCATCGCCGACCGGGATGCCATAGCGTGCGGTCCAATTGGCGATCCAGCGCGGGCTCTGCGGCAGGCTGTTGCCATCGATGTTGACGATCGCCGAGCTGAACGGTGCTGCCGCTACTACAATCGGGTCGAGGATAGTGCATAGCGACAAGTTTGAGAATGTATCGAGCCGAACGGCGCCGCAGGCAGCGGTGGTCAGCCCCGCGCTTTGAATTTCGGTGTGGTTGTAGGACAAGCCGGCAGTCAATATCAGGTCAGGCACCGGCCGCAATTCAATGTCGGCTTCGAAGCCGTATCCGCGCACATTGTCTGCATTGAGCAGTCGATTGG
Source organism: Sphingomonas sp. (assembly GCA_031397785.1). Classification (GTDB taxonomy): domain Bacteria; phylum Pseudomonadota; class Alphaproteobacteria; order Sphingomonadales; family Sphingomonadaceae; genus Sphingopyxis. The sequence goes on from JANNMK010000222.1 coordinate 748, forward strand.
CGTTTACCCCGCCGCCGACCGCCGTCAGCTGCGCATCATTGAGATTGAACAAAAATCCGTTTAGATTGAACCTGCCACGCCCATCGAGAAACGTGCTTTTGATACCGGCTTCATAGGACAGAATTGTCTCGGATCTGCCGATAGTCACTCCTGATTCCAGAGGAGTTGCGGTGGCCGGGGGGAACAGAATACGCCCCTGGATCGACGGTGCGCGATAGCCCTTGGCGACGCGGGCATAGAGGTTGACGTCGTCGGTCGCGGCATAGGTGGCGCTTACGTCCCAGGTGATGTTGTCGTCTTCGACCGACCGGGTAACGGTGCCGAGCGGGTTCTGCAGGAACCCGGGGAACTGGATGTCGCGGCTGCGCACGACCGCAAAATCGCGGCTGTCGTTATTGTAGCGGACACCGCCGGTGACCGACAGCGCATCGCTCAGCTGGTAGGTCAGCGATCCGAAGATGCCATAAGCTTCGCTCTGTTGTGCCTGGGTGACGAGGATATTGACGCCGCCGGGCACATTATTGGGATCGCCGAGGGTCGAGTAATTTTCGCTGACGATGGTCAGGTCTTCGTCGAAGTAGAACAGCCCGGCCTGATAGGAGAGCGGCCCGCCGCCGTTGCTGGCGATGCGCAATTCCTGCGTGAACTGGCCGAGGTTCGGCACGCTGTCGCGGGTTTCGGCGGTGAACGGGATGACGCCGGGACCGGTCAATGCAGGCGGCAGGAAACTGGCACCAAAGCCGCCATCGACATCGCCGACCGAGGTTGCATCGCCATCCCAGTAGCTGGTGACCGATGTCAGCGTGACGGGACCTGCGTCATAGGTGATGCGGGCCGACAGATTGTAGGTATCGACCTGCTGTTCGTTCTTGCCGTCGACCGATACGCGATTGCGGCGGAAATTGGCGTTAAGCCCGGCCTGGCCGCGGGTGAAGACATTGGCGCGGAACACGCGGGCAGTGCCATCGAGACTGCGGATCTGGCCACCGAGCAGGATGTCGAGATCGTCGCTGGGGGCGAACAGGATTTGCGCGCGCGCGGCAAATTCTTCGAACCCTTCGAGAGCGTTGCGGGTGGTGCCCGATGGCAGGACATTGTCGACATAATCGTCCTGGCGCTGATAGAGCGCGGAAATGCGGGCCGACACCGTCCCGGACAATGCGCCGCCGACCGCGCCCTGCGCGTTGACTGCATTGTAGCGGCCATAGGAAATGCGGCCATAGCCGCTAGTTTCGTCATCCGGGCGGACGCTGTCGAACTTGACGATACCGGCTGGCGTATTGCGGCCGAACAGCGTGCCCTGCGGCCCGCGCAATACCTCGACCCGGTCGAGATCGAACGCCGGAAACCCCTTGAGGATAGGGTTTTCCAGCACGACATCGTCATACACCAGGCTGACCGGCTGCGATGCGTTGAAATCGAAATCCGTGTTGCCGAGGCCGCGGATGTAGAAACGCGGAAAGGTGCGGCCGAAGGAGCTTTCGACGATCAGGCTGGGCACCCGGCCGGACAAGCCGCGGATGTCGACGCCGCCGGCGGTGATCGCGTCGAGCTTGTCGCCGCTGACCGCAGTGATCGACAGCGGCACGTCCTGCAAATTTTCCTCGCGGCGCTGCGCGGTAACGACGATATCCTCCAGCGCCTCGTCATCCGGGGCCGCGGCATCCTGCGCCATCGCGGGCGCAGCTAGTGCGGCAGCACCCAAAGCGGCGGCCAGGG
>JANNMK010000230.1:0-2018 GCA_031397785.1 Sphingomonas sp.
CGATCTGGGGGAGGCCGACCTCATCATCGAGGCGATCTACGAGAATATGGCGGTCAAGCAGGAGGTGTTCGCGGCGCTCGATCGCATCGCCAAACCCGGCGCGATCCTCGCCAGCAACACCAGCTACCTCAATGTCGATGAAATCGCATCCGCAACCAGCCGCCCCGAGTCCGTTCTCGGCATGCACTTCTTCTCGCCCGCCAATGTCATGAAGCTGCTCGAGGTCGTGCGTGGGGCACAAACCGCGCCAGACGTGCTGGCCACCGCGATGGCGATCGGCAAGCGGATCGGCAAGGTCGCGGTGGTCGCCGGCGTGTGCGATGGCTTCATCGGCAACCGCATGCTGTCGCAGCGCCAGATCCCGGCCAACCAGCTATTGATGGAGGGTGCGACCCCGGCGCAGATCGATCAGGTCCACCTCGATTTCGGCATGCCGATGGGCCCGTTCCAGATGTCCGACCTCGCCGGGCTCGACATCGGCTGGCACCGCGACCCGACGCGTATCGAAAGCCTGCGCGATGCGCTGTGCGCGGCGGGCCGGTTCGGCCAGAAAAACGGCCGAGGTTTTTACGATTATGACGACAAGCGCAACCGCTCGGTCAGCCCCGAAGCGCTCGCCATCATCGAGGATTTCCGCGCGAAATCGAACCTCGCCAAACATGTGATCACCGACGAGGAAATCGTCGAACGCACCCTCTATCCGATGGTCAACGAAGGACACCGCATCCTCGAAGAAGGCATGGCCCAGCGCGCGTCCGACATCGATGTCGTCTGGGTGTTCGGCTATGGCTGGCCGGTCTATCGCGGCGGCCCGATGTTCTGGGGCGACCTCGAAGGCGCAGCCAAAATCGTCGCGGCGCTCGAAAAGCACGGCGTCCCGGTGGCGGCGAGTTTGAAGGCAAAGGCCTGAATAGAGCAGAGTCGCCCCGGCCTCGGGCCGGGGCCGCTTGCTACAGCTGTTCTGCTAACCCGCCACCCCCGGCAAATCGCTCGTCGCCACCCAGCCCCAGCGGCATGGCCCCTGATATTCGCGCGGGGACGCCAGCCGTTCTTCGGCCCGGCATTCGTCGCTGTCCTGGCCAAATGCCGGAAAGACGATGCCGGTCCATGCGCCGTCGGTTTCGCAGCGCCAAACCTCGCCTATGACCTCGGCCTTGGCCGGGCCGACAGTGCTCGACCAGTGGACGGTGCGGGGCGTCCCTTGCGCGATCGTCGCCCGCCCGGTGCAGGCCGGGGTGCGCGGCCCGCCCTCGCCGATCATCACCGCCCGCGCCGCCACCGCGCGCAATTCGCCATCGACCATCTGGCCCTTGAACGCCGCGTCCCCTTCGGCGAGCGCGGCCTCGTCGGGCTTGCTACAGGCGGTCAGCATCAGGGCGAGGGCGGGCAGCAGCAGAATCTGTTTCATGCGCCAAAGCGGTATCGCCGCATCCGCCCGCGCGCAAGCGCAGCCCGGTAACCAGCGCTTTTTCCTTCCGTTTTCGCAAGGGTTTGCCTATAGACTTGGCATGGAAAACACCCCCGGCGAAGACACCCCTGGCAGCCCCGAAACCAGCGGCCCCGGCCCCGACGAAAACGTCGGCAGCCCGCACGAAAACGGCCCGAACCCCAATGAATATGGCGCGGAATCGATCAAGGTCCTCAAGGGCCTGGACGCCGTCCGCAAGCGCCCCGGCATGTATATCGGCGATACCGATGACGGCTCCGGCCTGCACCATATGGTGTTCGAAGTTAGCGACAATTCGATCGACGAAGCGCTCGCCAACCACGCCGACCATGTGCTGATCGTCCTCAACCCGGACGGGTCGGTGTCGGTCGAGGATAATGGCCGCGGCATCCCGACCGGCATCCACGCGGGCGAAGGCGTGTCGGCGGCGGAGGTCATCATGACCCAGCTGCACGCCGGCGGAAAGTTCGAAAACACCACCGAAGGCAATGCCTACAAGGTGTCGGGCGGCCTGCACGGCGTCGGCGTCAGCGTCGTCAACGCGCTCAGCGAATGGCTCGAACTCACCATC
>JANNMK010000259.1:0-3567 GCA_031397785.1 Sphingomonas sp.
CGGGCAGCGAGGTGACCGAAGGCGATGCGGTCGCCGTGCTGATGCTCGATCCCGACAATCCCTCGTCGATCCGCGCCGCCCTCGACCGCGCCGACGCTTAGCGGTGAAAAGCTGACCGATGCCGGGCTCGTCGGTCGCCACGTTGATTTTCGCCCCTATTGCCTTGTCGGTAAGGAAGTCCGCCTGGTCCCCGGCGGCCTGACCCGCGTCGCGCTGACCGCAGGGTCGCTGGTGGTCAATTCGAGCCAGGGTGGCGGCGTCAAGGATAGCTGGGTGCTGGAGGGGTGATGCCATGCTGAGCCGCACCGCCGAAAGCCTCTACTGGCTCGCCCGCTATACCGAACGCGCCGATGCTACTGGGCGGTTGCTGATGATGGGGCGGCGGCTGGCGATGCTGCCCGACGGGGTGTCCGGCGACGACTGGCGATCGGTGCTTCGCGTTGCGGGCAGCGAGGCCTATGTCGAGCCGCATACCGAGGTGACCGAGGCGGATGCGGTCGCGGTGCTGATGCTCGATCCCGATAACCCGTCGTCGATCCGTGCTGCGCTCGACCGGGCACGCGCCAATGGCCGCGCAACCCGCACCGCGCTGACGCTCGAAATGTGGGAGGCGTTGAACGACGGCTGGCGGCGGCTCGAACGCATGCCGGTTGATCGGGCGGTGCGCGAACTGCCGACGCTGATCGACTGGGTGCGCGGCTATGTTGCGCGCTTTCGCGGCGCGGTCTCGACATCGATGTTGCGCAGCGAAGGGCATGACTTCCTGCGTATCGGCGGTGCGGTCGAGCGGGCGGGCATCACGCTCAGGCTGCTCGATGTCAACTACCACCTGCTGCTGCCCGAAGGCGACAGCATCGGCGGCCACCGGGATCATTATCGCTGGAATGCGCTGCTTCAGACATTGTCCGGCCTGCGCGCCTATTATCATGTCTACAGGGATAATGTCCGCCCCTGGCACATCGCGGATTTTCTGCTGACCAACCCTGTTTTTCCGCGCAGCCTGGCGTTCAGCGTCGGCCAGATGCGGTATCACCTTGGCCGTCTGTCGCGTGAACATGACCGCGAAATGCCGTGCCATCGCAGCGTCGAATTGTTCGACGACCGGCTGGCAAGGATGGGCGAGGGCGATATTTTCCAATATGGTCTGCATGAATTTGTCCTGGAATCGCTCGATGAGTTGAACCGATTGAGCCGCGAGATCGGGGAGGCCTATTATTTCTAGCTCTGTCCCCCCGCCAAAACGCCTCCGGCTGATCGTCACGCACCGCACCGCTTATCATTTCCCCGACGGCGCAGCCCGGCTGTTGCTGATGCTGCGGCTATGGCCGGAGCCGCATGCAGCGCAGGTGGTGCGCAAATGGCAGGTCACGGTCGGCGACCAGCCGGTCAATCCGGGCGCGCGCACCGGCCATGGTGACCGGATGGCATTATGGTCTGCCGTCACGCAACCGGGCGATGTCGTCATCACGGCCACCGGCGTGATAGAAGTCGATGATCGCGCCGGCGCGGTCACCGGGCTCACCGTGCGGCCCAATCCGGCCATTTTCCTGCGTGCCACCGACCGGACCCGGCCCGACAGGGCGATCCGAGAATTGATGCCGCCGCCATCCGCCGATGATCTCGTCGGCTGGCTGCACAAGCTGATGGCCGTCGTCCATCAACGTCTGTCCTACACCAGCGGCTCGACCACGGCGGATACGACTGCGGCAGAGGCGCTGCGTAAAGGTGCCGGCGTCTGTCAGGATCACGCGCATCTGTTCATCGCCGTCGCCCGTCACCATGCTGTACCGGCGCGCTATGTCTGCGGCTATCTGCTGGCGGAGGACGGCGGCGAATTGCATGAAACCCACGCCTGGGCCGAAGTGTGGGTGGAAATATTGGGGTGCTGGATCGCCTTCGATCCGTCGTCGGGCATCTGTACCACCGAACGCTACATCCGGCTGACCACCGGGCTCGACGCCTTTGACGCAGCGCCGATCCGCGGCCATGCGGTCGGCGGCGGCGCGCTCGGTGTCGTCGCCGATGTCCGGATTGCCGCATCGACCGGCACCGGGACGGCGGAGGGGGAGCAGGAAGCGGCAATGCGTTCGACCCAGCTCAAGAACCAGCAGCAACAGCAACATGGCGACGACACTGCGGCAGCGCAGCAAGCCCAACAACAACAATGACAAGATAAATCGGTCGAAGGACGACAAAGTGGAATATGGCGGTTTCTCACCACCGGGGGGTGCAGATAAAATGACGTATTGCGTGGCGATCAATGTCGAACAGGGGCTGATCCTCCTTTCGGACACCCGCACCAATGCCGGGGTCGATAACATCAGCCGTTTCCGCAAGATGTTCACTTGGGAAGAGGCAGGCGAACGTGCGCTCACACTGATGACATCGGGCAATCTGTCGATCACCCAAGGGGTGCTGACGAAACTTCAGTCAGCGCTCGATCGCAGCGTGCTGGGCGATGACATCGAAACCATTATGAATGCCCCGACCCTGTACCGGTCGGCGGAAATCGTCGGTGCGGCGATGCGGGAGATGACCAGCCACCACGGCGAATCGATCAAGGCGCAAGGCGTTGCATCCGGCGCATCCTGCATCCTGGCCGGCCAGCGCAAGGGCGGCCGGCCGCGCATCTTTCTGATCTATTCGGCGGGCAATTTCATCGAGGCGACGCGCGACACGCCGTTCCTGCAAATCGGCGAGCATAAATATGGCAAGCCGATCCTCGACCGGGTCATCACGCCGACGACCAGCCTGTCGGATGCGCTCAAGGCGGCGATCGTTTCGATGGACTCGACTTTGCGGTCGAACCTGTCGGTCGGGATGCCGCTCGACCTGTCGGTGATCCGCAAGGACACATTTCGCTTCGATCAGCGCCGCCGCATCGAACAGGGCGACCCGCAATTCAGCCAGGTGTCGAGCGCGTGGGGCGAAGCTCTCAAAACCGCCTTTGCCGAGCTTCCGTATTTCGAGGTTTAGCGCTGTCGCATCGCCGCCCGGCAGATTGCCGCTGTCCTACATGGGAAATCGCATGATATGCTGGCGTCCCACCAGGAGAGTTGTTGCCGTGTCTGCCTCGCCGCCGCTATACAACCTGCGTCAGTTATCGATATGTTCGATCAGTGGCCTTGGGCAGGGAAGACGTTTGCGCCGACGTATGTGTCACCCAGTGTAACTCTGGGCCGTGATTGATCGATTGCATCGATAATGTGAATCGCGTTCGTCGCGTCCCGTGCGCCGATTTTTCTCTTGCATCATCCCGCTTGCTTTCGCGGCTACGGCTCACCAAATGCTGCGCCAGCCCGATCATCCCTCCGGCTGCTTTTTGAAAGTTTTCCATGTCCGCCACGCACGAAACCCGCATGCTCATCATCGGCTCCGGCCCCGCCGGGCTGACCGCGGCGATTTACGCCGCGCGCGCGGGCATGGCGCCGGTTGTGGTGCAGGGCATGCAGCCCGGTGGTCAGCTGACGATCACCACCGATGTCGAAAATTATCCGGGTTTCCGCGACGTCGTGCAGGGGCCCTGGCTGATGGAGGAGATGCAGGCGCAGGCGGAACATGTCGGCA
>JANNMK010000256.1:0-3311 GCA_031397785.1 Sphingomonas sp.
CCTCGGTGCCGGCGAACCCAAATATCTCAATTCGCCGGACACCCCGCTGTTCGACAAGGGCCGCATCCTCTATAATCTCGATCGTGCAGCGCCTGCCGCAAGACGGGCCGGGCGGCTGATCGTCGTCGAAGGCTATATGGATGTCATCGCGCTAGCCCAGGTCGGCATCGACGAAGCCGTCGCCCCGCTCGGCACTGCGCTGACCGAAAACCAGATCGATCGCGCCTGGCGCCAAGTGCAAGTGCCGATCCTCGCCTTTGATGGCGATGCGGCGGGCCAGCGCGCCGCGCTGCGCGCCGCAACCCGCGCGCTCCCGATGCTGCGCCCCGGCCACAGCCTGTCGTTCGTGACCCTGCCGCCCGGCATGGACCCCGACGATATCGTGCGCAATGGCGGCGCGGCGGCGTTCGATACGCTCGCTGCCGCGCCCACTCCGCTGGTCGATCTCTTGTGGCAGACCGCCTATGCCGAACGCGGCGATGACACGCCCGAAGCGCGCGCCGGGGTCCGCACGCGCCTGTTCGAATGGGCGGACAGCGTCGGCGACCGCGATGTTGCCGCCCATTATCGTCAGGCGTTCCGTGAACGGCTCGACGCTGCGTTCTTTGCTCAGCGCCAGCGGTCGCAGCGCGGCACCGCTGCACCCGCCAGGCGCGATGGAAAACGCGGCTATGCTCCGCCTGAACGCGCGCCCAGCGCGGCGCTGCGCGGTGTCGGCGATGTCATAGACGCGCGGCTGATCGACGCCATTGTCGCTGGCCTGCTGCGTCATCCTTCCCGCATAGCGCCCAACGCCGAAGCGCTGGCGCTGTTACCCATAGCCGATGCAGCGACGAGAAACTTGCTCGAATCAATGATCGATGCGGCATTTGGACGACAATCAGGGCTTGATAGTGCGGCCCTGTTGACCATATTGGCCAATACGGCGGTGTATAATAAAGCACTGGCGCTGCTTCGTGCCGACATCGTCCAGTTTTCCTTTACCCAGACGGCCAGAAAGGCCGTCGAAAAAGACGTCGGCGAACCGGCACTTCGGGAGGCAGCAGCGGCCATGGCACGGGCGCAGCGCGATCTCGATGAAGCTATTGCGACACTTGTTGCATGGCCGGAGGTTGAACGGGCACTGGCGGCGGCAACCGATGCGGCGCGACAGAGCCTCGATGAAGCGAGTTTTGCGGAACAGCAGCGGCTGCTCCGCACGAAGGCGGACCTGGCGGGCAAACTGGCCGATCTGGCACAGAGCGCGCTGTTATGACGGCGGACCGAGCGACGCCGGTGGATGGTAACTGACGGACTGCGCCCGATACAAAGGGCCGGTCGATGCAGCGGGAACAGGCATGAGCGACGAAGATATCGAACCTGCAGGCGGCGATGAACCGCTGATCGATCTGAATGATGCCAAGGTCAAAAAGCTGCTCGCTCGCGCCAAGAAGCGCGGCTATCTGACTTATGACGAGCTCAATGAGGCGCTGCCGCAAGAGCAGATGTCGTCCGAGCAGATCGAAGACATCATGTCGCAGATTTCGGAAATGGGCGTCAATATCGTCGAAAAGGACGAGGATTCCGAAGAGGAAGCCGACGACGATAATTCTGACGAGGAGGTCGAACCCGTCGGGCTTTCCTCGGCTTCGGCCAATGTGCCCGAAAAAAAGAACACCACCGTCGATCGCACCGACGATCCGGTGCGCATGTATTTGCGCGAAATGGGCGCAGTGGAGCTACTCAGCCGCGAAGGCGAAATCGCCATTGCCAAGCGGATCGAGGCCGGGCGCGACACGATGATTGTCGGCCTGTGCGAAAGCCCGATCACCTTCAACGCGATCATCGAATGGGCCAATGCGCTCGACGCCGGTGAAATGCAGCTGCGCGAGATTCTCGACCTCGAAGCGATGCTTGCCAAGGATCCGGTTCCCGAAAGCCTAGAGGAAGGCGCAGGGGAAAACAGCGACATCGAAATTTCCGAAAAATCGGCCGGGCCGTCGTTCAAGGAGGAGGAAGAGCCCGAAGAGGCGCCTGCCGACGAAGAAGACGAGGAAGGTTCGATGACCGAACGCCGCGCGCGTCCGGCGTTCGAGGAAGAGGAAGAAGACAACACCCTCAGCCTGGCCGCGATGGAAGAGCTGCTCAAGCCCGAAGCCATCGAAAAATTCGCCAGCATTACAAAGCTTTACCGCGATTTTTCAAAGCTGCAAGACGCCCGTCTTGCCGCGCTCGGCGTCGGCAACGACTTCCCGCAGGCGAGTGAACGGAAATATCAAAAACTCCGCGACGAGCTCACTGCCGAAGTCGAAAGCGTTCAGTTTCATAACGCCAAGATCGAATATCTGGTCGATCAGCTTTACAGCTACAACCGCCGTCTCACCGCACTCGGCGGCCAGATGCTGCGCCTCGCCGAACGCCATAAAGTCCCGCGCAAAGACTTTCTCGACCGCTATGTCGGCTCGGAACTCGACGAAAACTGGCTCGAAAGCGTCGCTACTCTTGACAAGAAATGGGCCGCCTTCGTCGAACGTGAATCGGGTGCCGTCGATCGCATTCGGATCGAAATCGCCGAAATCTCCCAGTCGACCGGCATGGCGCTCGGGGAATTCCGCCGTGTCGTCAACATGGTCCAAAAGGGTGAGCGCGAGGCGCGCATCGCCAAAAAGGAGATGGTCGAAGCCAATCTCAGGCTCGTCATCTCGATCGCCAAGAAATACACCAATCGCGGGTTGCAGTTCCTCGATCTCATCCAGGAAGGCAACATCGGCCTGATGAAGGCTGTCGACAAGTTTGAATATCGCCGCGGCTACAAGTTCAGCACCTATGCGACCTGGTGGATTCGCCAGGCGATCACGCGCAGCATTGCCGATCAGGCGCGCACCATCCGCATCCCCGTGCACATGATCGAAACGATCAATAAACTGGTGCGGTGCAGCCGCCAGTTCCTGCACGAACAGGGCCGTGAACCGACGCCGGAGGAAATGGCAGAGCGGCTGTCGATGCCACTCGAAAAAGTCCGCAAGGTGATGAAGATCGCCAAGGAGCCGATCAGCCTCGAGACCCCGATCGGCGACGAGGAAGACAGCCATCTCGGCGATTTCATTGAGGACAAGAACGCCATCATCCCGGTCGATGCCGCAGTTCAGGCTAACCTCAAGGAAACGGTGACCCGTGTCCTCGCCAGCCTGACACCACGCGAGGAACGCGTGCTGCGCTGCGGCAGCCCCCAGCTTAGTCGATTTTGAGATCGTTTCATCATCAGACAGCCGCATCACCAGGATCAATTCGATCAACAGCAGCGGTACGGTCAGCAACCAGTCAACATACCG
>JANNMK010000313.1:0-6774 GCA_031397785.1 Sphingomonas sp.
GCACCGGCTGGCCCAGCTTTTACCGGCCGCTGCCTCGCGCCACGGGCAGCTCGACCGATCTTGCGCTCGGCTTTCCGCGGACAGAGGTTCATTGCAGCCGCTGCGGCGGCCATCTTGGCCATGTCTTCGACGATGGTCCGCAGCCGACCGGCAAACGCTATTGCATGAACGGCGCAGCGCTGACTTTCCGGCCCGCCTAAGCTGCCGCGCTTGCTTTCTTAGGCCTTTGCTGCCATATGGCCGCGAGCGAGCGTAGCACGCGGGCCTTTTGCCCGGTGCAGACCCGGCAGCGTGAAGGCCCGCATATCAGCGTGGCCAGCCGGGCTATTGCCTCGTCTCTCCAGAGATTGTCCCTATCACGCGGGTCGGTTTCAAACCGACGCGTCCCTTGTGGGCCTTCCCCTAGCGCAAGCGCTAGCGGCGGCGCGCACGGCATGTCGTCACTTTTGACGAAAGATTTCCATTTCCATGACCACATTCTCAAGCCTCGGCCTGTCCGAGCCGCTGCGCAAGGCGCTCGCCGCCAAGGGCTATGAAACGCCGACACCGATTCAGCTGCAGGCCATCCCGCCCGTGCTTGAAGGGCGCGATCTGTGCGGTATCGCCCAGACGGGGACCGGCAAGACTGCGGCCTTTGCACTGCCGACGCTCGATTATCTGGCGCGCAACGCCGGTGCGCCGCCAAAACGCTCGGCGCGCGTCCTCGTGCTTTCGCCAACCCGCGAACTTGCAGCGCAGATTGCCGAGAGCTTTCGCGATTATGGGCGGTTCCAGAAACTGACCGTCTCCTGCGTGTTCGGCGGCGTGCCGATCCAGAAACAGATCCGCGATCTGGTGTCCGGCGTCGATGTGCTTGTCGCCACCCCCGGTCGCCTTCTCGATCTCATCGACCAGCGCGCGCTGCATTTGAAGGGCGTGGAGGTTTTCGTGCTCGATGAAGCCGACCAGATGATGGACCTCGGCTTTATCAATGCCATCAAGCGTGTTCACGGGCTGCTCCCCGAACAGCGTCAGACCCTGTTCTTTTCGGCAACCATGCCAAAGGCGATTGCCGAACTCGGCAGCCGTTTCCTGACCGATCCCGTCAAGGTGTCGGTGGCACCTGCTGCAACCACGGCCGAACGGGTCAAGCAGCTCGTCACCTTCGTCGGTCAGAAGGAGAAGCCGGCACTGCTCGCCATCGCGCTCAAAGGTCAGCCGATCGACCGGGCGCTGGTGTTTACCCGTACCAAACATGGTGCGGATCGGGTCGTGCGCCAGCTCGCCGCCTGTGGGCTGCCGTCGGTGGCGATTCACGGCAACAAGAGCCAGGGCCAGCGCACCACGGCGTTGCAGGCATTTCGCGATGGCCGCGTCCGCATCCTCATCGCCACCGATATCGCGGCACGCGGCATTGATGTGTCGGGGGTCAGCCATGTCTTCAATTACGAACTGCCCAATGTCCCCGAACAATATGTTCATCGCATCGGCCGTACCGCACGCGCGGGCAAGGAGGGGATTGCGATCAGTTTTTGTGCCGGGGACGAAAAACCCTATTTGCGCGACATCGAAAAGCTGACCCGCATCAAGCTCGACATTGCACCGCTGCCGGAAAATTTCGTGGCGCAGGTTGCGGCATTGCCAAAGCCTGCACCGGTGCAGGGCGAGCGCGATGGTGTGCGGCGGCCCCAGGGCCGCGGCAATCCGCCCGGCAGCGCGCATCGCCGCGAGGACGGCGCGGATCGCCCGCGCAATTACAACCGGCGCAAGGGCCCCGTCGGTGCGCACCGCGGCGCTGTGAAGCGGAGCGGCTAGACAAAGCGCGGCGCTGTGAAGCGGAGCGGCTAGACAAAGCGCGGCGCTGTGAAGCGGAGCGGCTAGGACTTGGCGCCGGATGGCGGTGCGATCCGGTACATCCGGATTGCGCCGCTGCCCGGGGTCGGCACCGGGGTCAGCCAGTCCGGCACCCGGCCATCGTGCAGCACGGCAGCAAGTCCGCCTTTGCTGTTCGCGCGGTAGATTTCGGTTTCGCGCGCCAGATTGCAGATCACGACATAGCGCGCTCCGCTAGCCCGCACACCTCGTTCGGCATCGGCGGGTGCGCTCAAAAAAGCGTCGATGACCGTGCGCATCGCTCCCTGATTGCGGTGATGGCCAGTGGCGATCACGCTATGGCGGCTGTGCAGCAAAATATGCGGGCCGATATCGAGCGGCGCGAACAGTAGCGATGGCGGCAGCCGGTCAATCGCGGCAAGTGCCGCCGGGCTGCTGCATTGTTCTGCCTCGGCGCGCAATGTCGTCGCTGATGGCGCGCTGGCGATGCTCGGCCGCAGCAGCATCGCTGCCGCTGCCCCGGCAATCGGCGGCAGCGCAAGGGCAGGCAACAGCGATCCGGCGATGCGTGGCAGCAGGCGGGGATTGGCCCGTGCCCTGCGCCACGCATGAATGGCCAGCCATGCCGAACCGGGCAGTGCAAACAGATGCGCCGTCGATGCGGTGCGTAACACCAGCAGCGATACGACAACCGCCCCGGTCAGCGCCGCGAGCATGATCAGCCAGCGACGGCGGATGAGCGGACTGTCGCCCATCCGCCACGCCAACAGTGTCCCGACCAGACCGACAAGCGATGGCGCAACGCTGTATGGCAGCAGGATATCGCCCTTGTGCCAGGCCGGCAGCCCTTCGCGGACATTGAGATACCAATAGTCGCGGACCAGGGGGTCGAGTGCGCCGAACGGCCCGGCAGCGCACGCAGGATCGACCGCGACCAGTGTCGCACCGCTCACCGCTCCGGCCAGCGCCAGCGCGCCGAACCGCCACCATCGCCCTCGCTCCCCGACCGCAAGCGCCAGCAATGGCACCGCTATGGCTGCCGCAACAAAGGCAGCAAGATAGGGTGCAGATAATGCATCGCACCAGCTGAGTATCAAGGCAAAGGGACCGCGCGTGACACCGAGGATCGCGACGCCAGCCATGCTCAGCATGGCCAGATAGGCGATCAGCTGAGCGCGTGCCTTGTGGCATCCGCTCCAGGCATAATCGACGCCGATGATCGCCGCGAACAGCAGCGCATAGGGCAGGCCTTCGATGGAAATTGCCATCTGGATTGCGGCGATGGCTCCGCCGGTCGCGCCAGCGCGCGCACCGGAATTGCCCGTCGCCACAATCGCCAGGCCGAGCGCCAGCAGCACCTGCCAGCCATGATGGTCGACGCGCAGCGGCTGAAACTGGAATAATGTCATGTTGGCGAGCATCAGCAAACCGATGCTGAGCAGGGCGACATGCTTGCTGCCAAGCCGTTCGCCAAGCCGCGCAGCCAGCACGAACAGGGCGAGCATCAGCACCAGCGGCCAGACGCTGACCGCAATGCGTTCTGCACTGTCGGCACCGACGAGCGGTGTCATCAGCGCGATTGCGCCAGCCAGCGGCGCATCGACAATCCGCGACCAATGCATGATTCCGCCGCCACCGAGCGGATTTATCCGGTGTTGGCCGACATCCCACCATGGCTGTCCCGCAATCAGATCGCGGACCTGGACGATGCGCAAGGCATCGTCGGCATCACCGACGCGCAATTCGCCGATCTGGCTCCAATGCGCAAATAGACCGAGCGCAGCGGTGACAAGCCATGCGATGAGCGCTGCCCGGACTGGGGTCAGCCAACTGGTCGCCCGTTCAGGGACGAAAGACGACATGGCGACGCAGCATGTAGGTCGTCTGGAAGCTGACGATTATCGCGATAAGTTTTGCCAAACGCGGATCAAATCCCATCGCTTCGCCACTGCCGACGATGGCGGTGGTGATCGCCAGTCCGATCAGCGCGGATCCGACGAACAGCGCCTTTTGCCGATTGCGTTGCCCGGTTCCGCGCATCGCCGCGCCATCGGCGAAGACGAGGCGGCTGGATACCAGCCAGTGGACGAAAATGCCGGTGACATAGCCCATCGCCGATGCCGACAGCGCAGTCATACCCACGCCGAGCAACAGCAGAAACAGCCCTGCGTCGGTTATCAGCGCCGCCACACTGGCGCCAAGATAGCGTGCCCAGCGCGCCTCGCCGCGCAGCAATGCGGCAAGGGCAACGCTAAGCTTTGGGATCACGCCCGAGGCGCCCATGGCATTCAAGCCGCTTTTGCGATGCGGGTCGGAACGTCGCGAACCGAAGCCAGCGCTGCGGCTTCCCCCTCGCTGCCGCTTTCATGATATTCCGCATCCTCGTTGACGCCCCAGATATCGTAGACGCGCTCGCCAGCGACGATGTTGCGCACCGTCAGCATCGCGGTCATCATCGCATGATCCTGGTTGTTGTAGCGGTGCATGCCGTTGCGGCCGACCATATGCAGCGTCGGATAGCGCAGTTCGAGTTCGCCGCGCATCGCAGCGACATTGGCGGCATATTCATCGTCATAGACCGGATAGGCCTTTTCCTGGCGGACGACTGCACCGCCGACCACCTCTTCGGCCCGGGTCAGTCCCAGGATCGCCAGTTCCCTGGTCGCCAGCACGATCAAATCCTCGTCGCTCGATGACCACAGGCCGTCGCCTTCGAAGCAGAAATATTCGAGGCCGACACAGGCCATGCCGGGATCGGGCACCATTTCCGGGCTCCAGCTGCGGAAATTCTGCACCCGGCCGACCTTCACCTTCGAATCATGGATGTAAATCCAGTTGTCGGGAAACAGGTCTTCCGATTTGATCATCAGCGCGACGGTCAGAAAATCACGATAGCGCAGCGCGCTTGCGTCGCCGAATGTCGCGGGCAGCGGGTGAATACGCGCCGCAAGTTCGCGCATCGGCGCCGAGCTGATGACATGCGCAGCATCGATGGTGACGACTGATCCATCGGTCTTGCTGGCCTGCATCTTCCAGCGGCCGGTGCCCTGGTCCTGCGTCAGCTGCTTGAAACCATGACCCATCAGCACATGGTTGCCGCCCTCGACCACCCGGTCGCGCGCTGCTTCCCACATCATCCCCGGCCCCTGACGCGGGTAACGGAATGTTTCGAGCAGTGTCTTGGTTTCCATGCCGTCATTGGGTTTTTTGTTGAGGCCGAAACTGCGCTTCAGCCCATCGAGCACCGCAGCCCCGAGGCTGAGCCCCTTGATGCGCTGTGCGGCCCAGTCGGCCGACATTTCATCGCACGGCATTCCCCACACCTTTTCGGTGTAGGTTTTGAAGAAGATCGAATAAAGCTTGTGGCCGAACTGATTGACGGTCCAGTCTTCGAAGCTCCGCACATTGGCATTGGGAAACGCCTTTGCCTTGGCATAGCTCATCATGCACAGCGTCGATCGCCAGATGCCAAGATTGAACAAGGCTTCAAAGGCGCGCAGCGGGTAGCTGTAGAATTTGCCCTCATAATAGATGCGGCTCATCCGGGGGCGCTGGATGAAATCGTCTGGCAGGATCTCGTTCCACAGATCGACGACTTCCTTCGATTTCGAGAAAAACCGGTGGCCGCCGATATCGAAACGGTAGCCGCCATGCTGCACCGTGCGGCTGATGCCGCCGACATAGCGTTCGTCTTTCTCGATCACGGTGACGCTCAGCCCCTGCTTGGTCAGCAGATAGGCGGCGGTCAGCCCGGCAGGCCCGGCGCCGATAATGGCAACGTCGACGCTGGTCACGGATTTCGGCATGAGTACTGGTCTCCCTTGGCGTTCTCGCTCGGGAGTTTGAATGAACGAAGGCTTCTAAAAATTAGTTAATGAAGCGGTAGGAAATGCCCCGCCGCTCCATCAATGCCGGAAATGCCGCATGCCCGTGAACAGCATGGCGAGGCCTGCTTCGTCCGCCGCAGCAATTACCTCGTCATCGCGCATCGATCCGCCGGGCTGGATGACGCAGGTTGCACCTGCCTCCACCGCCGCGAGCAAGCCGTCGGCGAAGGGGAAGAAGGCGTCGCTGGCCACCGACGAGCCGGTGGTGCGCGGGGTGCCCCAGCCAAATTGCTGCGCTGCCTCTGCTGCCTTGGCAGCCGCGATCCGGGCGCTGTCGCGCCGGTTCATCTGCCCGGCCCCGATCCCGGCGGTGGCACCGTCCTTTGCATAGACGATGGCGTTGGATTTGACGTGCTTGGCGACCGTCAAGGCGAACAGCGCGTCGGCCAGTTCCTGTTCAGTCGGCGCGCGCTTGGTCTTCAGCATGAGGTCGCTTGCCAATAGGCGGCCGTTGTCGCGGGTCTGCACCAGCCAGCCACCGAGGATGGTCTTCATCGACAGCCCGCCGCGCGACGGATCGGGCAGCCCTCCGGTCAGCAGCAACCGCAGATTCTTCTTCCTAGCAAAGATTGCCCGGGCATCGGCATCGGCATCAGGGGCGACGACGACTTCGGTGAAGATGCCGGTGATCGCCTCCGCCGTCGCGCCATCGATCGGGCCGTTCAGCGCGATGATGCCGCCGAACGCCGAAACATGGTCGCATTCGAACGCTGCCTTGTAGGCAGAGGCCAGTGTCGCGCCGGTGGCGACACCGCACGGATTGGCATGTTTGACGATCACGCAGGCCGGTCCGCCATCGCGAAATTCGGCGATCAGTTCCAGTTCCAGCGCGGCGTCGGCATCATTGAGGTTGTTGTAGCTGAGCTCCTTGCCCTGCACCTGTTCGGCCTGGCCGATACCGCGTCCGTGCGGACCGGCGGGGCGATACAGGGCCGCCTGCTGATGCGGGTTTTCGCCATAGCGCAGCGGAAGCGGGAAGGGTTGGGGAGTAGAGACGCGATGCGTCGCGTCTCTACAGCATCGTTGGCCCTTGTCATATTAATACAGATACAGTCAATGTTTGTAAAATTTATCC